>CAZLOL010000047.1:0-18887 GCA_964561045.1 uncultured Ignavibacteriaceae bacterium
ACTGAAAGAGCAAATAGGATGTTATCTATATTCATTCACTCTTAACGGAAGAGTGATCAGTGGCAGGGATGAGGGAAGTAATAAATCTGTTTGGTATATGCTGCCTTCTGCGGACAAGGAAAAAGAAACTGTACCTGAAAGCAATCCGGATGATCTCGAAGAAGCTATACTGGACATTCTTAACGTAAAAAGAATGAATCTTCCGAACCTGGTAAGCAAGATCAGACTTTCTGAAAGCTATAACGAAATATCAAAAAATCTCAATGGGACACTGGCTCAGTGTGTAGAAAGTAAACTGAACGATCTTGTGTCCAATGAAATCATTGAATGGACTTCCGATAATGAATATAAAATAAATACAGCAAAATGATCACAGACCGATTAAGCAAAATGTTTAAACCCGATCCGATAAATTACTTTGTACTGGTGGGATTTGTTAATCAGGGTGCAATTGTTTATCAAAGTGCGATTAGTACGAATACGGATAAATTGTTGTCTTTGCGAAGGCATATCGAGAAGGATTTTCCGGATATGTTTTTTTACATCAAGAGAATTGGATTATGAATGAAATTACACAACTGACAATCTCTCCTGAGATTGAGCCAGTGAAATTATACCCGGGTGAAAAGTTGAAACACTTTCAGGCATACGAATTATACCTGAAACTGAGAAGTCTTGATAAAGTTGCTAAGGTGCTTGGAATAAGAAACAGGTCTATCGTCAGCGTATGGTCAGGGAAATATAACTGGGTTGAGCGATGCCGAGAAGTAGATGAGGCGGTTTCGAAAGTCATGGCGGCATCAATGCTTGATTCACAGATACAATCAAACATTAAACACCTTGAAATCGTTGATAAGGCAATTGACAAATGGAAAACGAAGCTTGACAATGACGAAGTGAATCTGAGTATGGTGCAGGATATTGAAAAATTAATCAACATGAGAAACAAACTGTCCGGGCAGTCGGGGATTACTGACGAGCCGGCGATAAATGTAAATATAAGTTTTAAATGAAACTCAATCAGCTTATCCATGCGGACGTATTAGACGGAATGAAATCCATTCCAAATGATACAATAGACTGCATAATTACTTCCCCGCCTTACTATCAGTTAAGAGATTACGGATTTCCTGAACAGTGGGGACTTGAAAAGACTTATCAAGAGTATCTTGACAGAATGATTTTATTCATGTCAGAATGTAAACGAGTAATTAAACCAACAGGGACTATTTGGATTAATTTGGGTGATAGTTATAATGGCAGTGGTAATGGCTCGGGAAAGTCAGGTAGAAAAATATCTCAAAGTATTATTGGTGCAAGTAGAAAAGTAGGAGATGCAAGTCCGACAAATACAAATAACGGAAACAAAGATATGCCTAACAAATCCCTAATGCTTATCCCTCATCGCTTTGCAATCAGATGTATTGATGAATTAGGATTGATACTTAGGAATGATATTATTTGGGCAAAAAGAAATGGTATGCCGGAAAGCGTAACTGATAGATTCAGGAAGAATCATGAATTTATTTTTTTCTTTGTGAAATCACAGAAGTATTATTTTGATTTGGACGGGGTGAGGGAAAAACATATTTGGAGTGATGTTGAGAGTGAATATGTAGGTGCAACAAAGCACAGAGGGGGACACGAGGTAAATGGTGGAGTTTGTAATATTCCCCGTCAATCGGCTAAAAAGAATTTCATCGGTTACACTAACTGCAACTGCAACGCAGGATTCACAGGCGGAATAGTCCTTGACCCGTTTGCAGGGACAGGAACTACGTTAATCAGGGCTTTGGAATTGGGTAGAAATGTAGTAGGGGTTGAAGGGAATAAAGAGTATTTCACCAAAGCAAAGGAAAGAATAGACAAGGAACTTCAGAAAATAAAATTATTTGACTTTGCCTGACATCAACATCGAAATAAATAAATCATTCGAGGACTCATTCCGAAACGAACAGAGGTATCAAAAGGAATATGGCTCGGCAGGATCTGGCAAGTCAGTATATGCGGCTCAAAAGCTATTGATACGGACAGTGGGAAAGAAACGGCAGAGGTTTCTGTGCTGTCGGAAGGTAGCCAGAACGATCAGGCATTCGCAATTCCAATTGTTAAAGGATCAGATCTCAAACTGTAATATGAATGATCTTTTTACAGTGAAGGAAAACGATATGACGTTCACTTCGAAGAACGGAAACGAAATCATTTCAGCTGGTCTGGATGATGTTGAGAAGCTCAAGAGTATTGCAAACATTACAGGTATCTGGATTGAAGAAGCAACAGAAATCTCGCATAAAGATTTCAACCAATTAGATTTGAGGTTGCGGGGTGAGACTCAGGATTACAAACAGATCATTATGACATACAACCCGATCTGGACGGGTCACTGGTTGAATAAGACTCAGCTCGATGATTGCTGGGAGCATAAGTCTACTTACCTGGACAACGCTTTCCTTGATGAGAAATACCGCAAAGTGCTTGACGATCTGAAACATACTGATATGAACATGTATAATGTTTACGCTCTCGGGAATTGGGGATCTGTAATGAATGCTGATCGTGTGTATTACCAATTCTCCAGGAATCATTTATTCAGTGAAAATCCATTGCTGGCACTGGCAGAGATCATAATATCATTTGACTTCAATGTCAATCCAATGACAGCTGTCATGCTGGCATTTGTGAGCGGTAAATATTCTCAGACAAAAGAATGGAAGGTGAACAATTCCAATACCGAGGAAGTTGCAGAGCTGGTCGCCTCACACATTCTGAATCTCAGGCTGAATAAATCTGTGATACTTACCGGTGACGCATCAGGAAGAGCGAAAGGCACGAAAGGGTATATGTCGGATTACGAGATCATACAGAAAGTATTTCAGAGGTATGGCATTCAGTACATTCTGCGTGTGCCGACTGTGAACCCACCGGTAAGGGACAGAGTGAATTGTGTCAATAAGATGTTTCAAAGCAGAATGTTTGAGATCAATGAAGAGTGTATCTATTCGATACAGGACAGGGAGCTGATCACATGGAAGAAGGGTGCTGAAGGGTTTCACATTGACAAGTCCGATCCGGAGCTGACACACTTGGCGGACGCTGCAGATTACGGGATTTGGAACACAAAATTATTAATTGAATCAGAAAATCAAAACCAATCTGGCTTTATGCTGGGGGGGCAAAGGAGAGTATAGGGGCGTGTGTTTGCATCAACACCGGATTTTTTCCATAACTTTTTATCCGGAATGGGTTAAAATCAAAAGCAAGTTTAGTCATTTTTAACTGCTCCCAGCACGCTCAGATTTACGAGTATCAATTCGGTAGGGGTACTGGATTGAGAAAGTCCTGAGATAAGGAGTTATTTCAGGCAACTACAAGCCCTGTCCCGCTTGTAAGACTTACTTCGCCGTAAGTGTATGGAAGGCAGGACAGGGAATTTTTAAAGACTTCGATAAAAGAAAACAACGTGAAACTATTAAAAACATTTTCCAAACCCGGAATAGATTACTACATCATGCCTCATTCCTGTTATGGGAACACAGGCAGTAAGGTATACATAAAGTCACTCGCTGAACATTTCTGCTATGACTTTGAAACCGATGAGCTGTACCGCACTCACTTGCCGAATGCCACACACTATTTACACGAAGGGCATTTGTATTCTACTCGTCATATCTGGAACGTGAACCACCCCATTTCAATCTTCTTCATTGACGGCGAGGAGTGTGCGAGTCTTCCCGGTATCCCTGCACACGACCGGACACTGAGGCGGAGAAATGATGAGTGGGAAGTGTGCATAAGGGGATTCCCACACAGCAAGAATTATATTGCCATTCAGGAATCTGCAGACTTTGTCAACTGGAATAATCCGAGGGTGCAGAAGATTAACGGACTGTATGAATCTGAACAGATGTATTCATTCGGGATATTTGAGATTGACGGCGAGGAGTACGGTATCGGTAACATATTCACTAAAGGTGATCCCTTCCATTCGCCGAACTATCACGAACACGAATACAGAGTGTATGCGAGAATGTTTAAGAAACGTGACCAGCAATGGTTTCTGAATGGGATTACATTCGCCGATCTTCAGGAAGGCAGAGAACAGCTCGCATTGAATATCTGTGTGAAAGAGGGACTTGTATACCTTACCACGCACGACTGTAACCGGAAACATGCGACATACTGCAACATGCACGAAATGAAAGAGAAGCCGGTAAGTTCACGGATATTGGAGTTAAGTTTGGATGAGTTAATGGGATTGAAATGATTTCTATTCGTTTTACCCCACCACTCTCTTCACCCCTGCCTCAATGCTCGACTTGATCCTGTCATAGTCCTGAGCCGGAATCCGTAAGTATGGACGTGCCGGAATGGTTATTGTGGATTTTTTGGTAAGCGCCATTGATTTGTAAGCGGGGTTTCCTGTCTCGTGGTATTTCGCCCAGAAGAACTTTCTCATCTTGTCAGTGATCTTTATCTCTCCGCCTTCCTGTTGAATCTTAGAATATGGTAGATTAGACCCAATCTGAACTGTATTGCCTATGGTCGCCACGTTGATCTGTGACTGAAGCCTGGCAGTCTTACCTGTAAGGATTGCCCTGCCGTCATTAATTGCCTTTGGTTTCCATTTAGGGCGTCCCTGTGACCTGAAATTTACCTGAATGGATGTCTTTGCCTCTATCTCGATTATCTTTAGCGAGGTGGATTTTATTTGCGCAATTTTGGAATTAAGCCGCTGCTGGATTTCGGAAACTGTCATCGGAGATATATTTTTTAATTTCGAGTTTGATAGACTTTCTAACTTCGGGCGTGAATCCCTTCATCTTAGAATCAATCCACTTCCCCCATATCGAATCCGTCTCACCCGGATTCCGCATAAAATTCCTTGCGTCTTTCGGATTCGGGAATGCGTCTTTCAATATTTTCTTAGTCTCGGCTTCCGTCCTTACCATTTCCTCGATCTTATACTCTCCGGAGCTCACCTGATCCTGGTTAAGCGGGATCACAAAGCACCGGCAATTCCATCCGTTCGGCGGCCAGATTGATTTCCAGATAGGATCATTACTGCGGAATACTTTGTCTGCCAGCTTTGCGTGTTCTTCCCTTACGCGTGAATCATTCCGGGTGTTGTATTGGTATGCCGGGTAAATATCCACAACTGCGTCATCCTGGAGTCTGTTCCATTCTGCAGCTCTGTAACTGGAGCTGGTGGCGGTGGTAAGATTTGTCTGTAGCCAGTCACCGCGTATGTACCGGTTTGTGATCTGCCGAGCCATTTTCTTGAAGTATTCAAGATCACCCTGCCTGTTCTCAATTACGTCAATTGCTAAAGCCTTCAGCTCTTCCTGCAGTTCATACTCGCCGATAGTGGCGACGGTAAAGGCTTCAATTTTGAAATTAGCAATTGCCTGGAGATCCTTTGCTGTATAGTCCACACTGAAGATCGGGGAGAATAGATTCTGTTTACCGGTGACTTTATTTATTATGTCCTGCGGATTGAAATCATCATACTTATTGAAAGCCGGCTC
Source organism: uncultured Ignavibacteriaceae bacterium (assembly GCA_964561045.1). GTDB lineage: Bacteria > Bacteroidota > Ignavibacteria > Tepidaquicellales > Tepidaquicellaceae > JAGPCH01. The sequence continues at coordinate 5,526 of CAZLOL010000047.1, forward strand.
CTTTCCGGTACGCAGAACAGAATTTACATTCTTGTCCACAACCGCCTTTATTCCGGCTTTATATGATTTATCAATACCTTCGGTAAGTATCTGAAATATGTGATCGGCGATTTTAGACATGGTTAAGAAAAATTAGAATGTATCAGATCCCATTACTGAGCACCTGTCTGATCCGTATGTCACACTGCCTGACTCTTCCTCATCATCCGTCAGAGTGGAATTGTCAATATTAGCCAATCCCTTGGATACATCTTTCAGCCATTGCATACAAGCCTGATACCGTGAATTGATCCAGTCCGGAATGTCAATGTATTGAATGCGTGAATGCAGATTGTATATTGTTATATCACAGCACGCCTGAACAATGGACCTTGGCGGAGTATCGATCGGCAACTCTGCGATTCTACCCTGCAAGTAACTGTCAATAATACTCGAAGCAGTATCAAGTGCCTCATCTCTAATGTCAGCGGGCGAAAGTCCGTCACCGTATGAGACGGTAACCATTTTGTTATACTCTGCCTTGCTGATTCGCTTTATGATGTCGGTTTCTGTTGCGTATGCCATATCTCATTAATTATTTTATCGATTTCGTCATCGACTTCAGAAAATTTCTTTTCAGATTCCTTTGTTTCTTCCTCGACTATCTCGATCCCGAACTCTTCTTCGATCTGTTCCAGCGATACACTCACGCCGAGATCTTTCAGGTTTTTATAAATCTCTGATTTGGTCTGTTGGTAATCGAGATTCTCAGATTCTGTGAATTTAAATACTGGGTATTCTTTCGGCGATGCAAAGTTTAAATCAATAACTCTTTTGATTAAATTATTAACGGTCATCTCAACAAGTTTCATGTCGGAGTTCATGATGTCGCGCCTTACGTTATCGTGTACCTTCGCAGCTGCGAAAGACCCGGTGCCTTCCATTTTCGTTGTAAGAGTTTGACCCAGTACACGGATAGATACCTGTTCGTTATAGTATCCGATATAATCGCCGAACAGTTTACTTGAATCACCCTTCCCGGATTCAGAAAGAAATTCAATCTCGGCCGTGTTTGGAAATACCGCATAAGAATTATTCCCGATATATTTTACCGCGTCTATTAATGAATTTTTCTCAGCCGTTCCCATCATCGGATCATACTTCCCCATTCTCAATGGAATTGCATATCTTTCGATATACGTCGCCCAGTCTTTCATGCCGTAAGATTTGAAGAAGTAAGTCCAGATCAAAGAGTCAATACAGCCGTTCTGTAAACCATTGCGCGAGTTACCGTCAAAGGAATGAACTTCGATAAGTTTAAGCGGGTCAATGTCGATTTGCGGAAATTGATTCACATCAATACTGTCCTGCAGTGAGTTTACAGATCCGGCTCGTATTTGAAAATAATCTGCTGTTTCAATATTAAGTATTTTATATTCATCAAGATTCTCGTCATATAAAACCAAGTGGTTCGGGATCAGGCAAATGTCAGCCGGCACGGTACCGAGCTTCTCAACATAAGTATAATTTATCTCAAACAAAGATACTCCCTGTATAGATGCCTCAACGTTATCCGTGATGAAATTTATGAAATTAAAGTTTCTTAAGGCCGCCTCAATAAATTCTTTCATTGACTCATCCTCACCGGTTAGCTCGTAAGGACACGCGGCAACAGACAGTTTTCTTGTCTGACACACGGCGCCGATATGTGTATCCCTTCTCCTGATCTCATCGAATAATAACGCCTTCCAGAAATTGACACCTTTCCTGGCGGACTCCAGATAAAATTTTATCTGGTTTGAATCTAAACTTGAGAACTCGTCCGTGTAAAGTGAATAAATATTCCTTGGGTTTTTCTGTTTTACGGCGTATGACTTGCTTAACTCCTTTGGTTTAGAAGTTTCTAACTTTGATATACGTGCCATTATTTAACTGTCATTTGAATTGAATAAATATCCGTTCCGTAATTTGTCTCTACGAACTTAATGCTGTCCTGCGATATGGCTAAATTACCGGATGAATTTTCATAGCTGAAATCTTTTAACTCATCATATAAATACTCTGTCAGTTCAATTGCCGACTCGGTATCATAAGCCGGATTGTACCTGGCCGCAACATAAATTATAAATGTCGCTATCTCTTTCATCGAATATCCGTCCGCTGCCTTAACAGATGTTTCCAATTTTTCCAAGCGCACAAAGCAACAGGGAAAGATCGGATTCCAATCCGATCCCTGAACGAACTCGTTCCGATACAGGGCGACCAATTTAAACCGCCCTGTTTCGGAAATGAAATTAATTACATTTTGAATAAGTGCCAGCATTATTGTATAGTTTAGGACTGTGGCGGCTGTCCGAGCGCTCTTAATGCATCCAGTCTCGGGTTCACATTCTCATTCAGTTGTTCAAGAGTAATTGCACCTTCTGCGAATTGCTGAAGCTGTCCCTGTATATACTCAGCTATTCTGGTAGTTTCAGCGTCTACTTCCAGCATTTGAGCCTGCAATGTTTCTAACGAAGTTGGCATAGTTTGTTTCCTTTCTTTTTATTTAGTTTGATGTGTTACCTATTTGTCTTAATCTTTCTATCCGGGGTTGAGTGGCTTCCCTGAGTTGCTCTACTGTTATTACATTATTCTCCAGATCATTTATTCCCTTCTCGATCATCGCGGCGATGTTATTAGTTTCCTGATCAATGTCCGAGAGAGCTTTGTTAGTATCTTCCGACATTGCAATCAGCCTGTCAAGCTTCTCGTTTATCTTGTCCGTGTTACAGCAGTAATTATTTACAACAACCTTGTCGTGTATCATTGCAATATTTTAAGTAAATATAATTTCATGCAATTAAATTAATAATAAGAAAAAAGTTATATACCACATTTAACTTTATTTTATTTGTAATTTAATTCTGATTGATTAACATTTGTGTAAGTATGAAACTATACAAAGTATTCACAGCAGGGAAGTTCCCTCAAGGCGATGTAACTGAACAGGATCTCAAAGAGATCGCAGACAATTACGACCCCGATTTCCATGAAGCACCGCTGACACTGAATCATAAGAGCGACGGTCCGGCAATGGGCTGGGTTAATAAAGTTGTTGCAACCGGGAAGGATCTGTTTGTCGGTTTCAAGACTGTGAGCGATAAGGCGAAAGAAATAACAGGCAACGGCGAATATAAAAGACCCTCGATTGAGATATCAAACTATGACGGCAAAGGTAAATACTTAAGAGCTGTATCCCTGGTATTGTTTCCTGCGGTAAAAAACTTACCGGATATGCAATTCAAAACTGCTGACGGTGGAGCCACGATCTACTTTTCAGAAGGTGAAATAAACTTTAATTCTAAAAATAAAAATAATAACAATATGGATCTAATAAAGAAATTTTCCGAGAAACTCGGACTGACAGCTGATACTGCAACACTGGAAGATGTGGCAAATACTTTTAATGTGAAGTTCGACGAGAAAGTCTCAGAGATTGAGGCATTAAACAGTAAGATCGAAGCACTGGAAACCGAAGCAAAGAAATTCAGTGAAGCACAAATCGATTCTCTGATCTCAAATGCACTCGCTTCAGGTAAGATTACAAAAGCCCAGGAAGAGTCAATTAAAACTTTTGCAACTTCGAATTTCGAAGCATGCCAGACTTATGTCGACTCTCTCCCGGTAAAAAGTATTTACGAAAAAGATCAGTCAAAGCAGAAACTGAAAGACATCAAAAAAAACGATGCGAAGTATGAAGATATTTTGAAAGATCCTTCTCTTGCAGCAAACTACTCGGAAGAGGATCTGGAAGTATTGAGAACTGAGTACTTGAAATAACGGTGTTCCTTCGAAGGAATATAAATTTTAAACACAAATAAATTAAACTATTATGGCATTTTCAAAAACACTTGTAGCGGATTCGGTCGTTGCGAGATTGATAGAAGGTCAGGGGATTTATGCACACTGCAACAGATCCTTTGACGGCTTAGTAAGGCAGGGAGCTTCATCTGTCGATATTCCGAACCTTGCGATTCCTACGGTTAAAACTGCCGGATACGCATTAGACGGAGCGGACAGAAAGGAAACCAAAACTGATACAACGAATGTGAATGTGGCACTGGCTACATATTCCGTACCTTTGGCTGATGAGATTCTGGGACAGTATGAATCAAACGGCAAGCTGATCACCGGATATATTGACTCCGCAGTGATGGTATTACAGGAGTATTTCGATACACTTGTCTTAACCGAAGCTCAGACCACGACATACAAGTCCGCATTTGCCGGATCTACTATGGCATGGGCTGATATAAACTATATCAATGCGAAGTTTGACCAGCTGAAAGTCCCGAAAGCAGGAAGAATAATCTGCATCGATGCAAACATCGCTGGTGAGTTCTTTGATATTGACGTCGTGAAAAACGCAGTGTCTTACAATGCCAACTATCTTGCAAACGGTCAGTTCTTCAACTTTATGGGAATGAGATTCTTCATTACCGGGCTGTTACCTACTTTCGACGCAAGCTCTTCCGTTACCGGTAAATACTCAATGGTAGGTATTTACGGACCGGGAATGGCCGCAATCGTGTCAAAATTCGGAGACATAAAAGAAGCATGGGATACAGTGAATCTCAGAACAGCTTATGATGTGATCTCACATTTTGGTTACAATTTGCTGGACGCTAAGTTCGCAGTTGTAAAGTACAAGCCATAATCTTAAACCTGTTGATCTGCTGCTCCCAGCAATTGTTTCGTCCGGGAGTGGTGGATCATTTTTTTAAAGTCTATATAAGGTTGAACCCAATTAAACTATGGTAGACAATGAACCCAAAAAAGATCATATGCCTCCTAAAAAGAAGGATTTCTGGAACAGTTGGGACCTCAAGACATTAATTACAATTTTAACGATTATTATCACAGCTTCATTTTATTTCGCAAAACTTGAAGCAAAAATCGATAGTAACGCAGTCCTTATGAGAGAAGAGATTGACCATATTAGAGAGAATCAAACATTGAACAAAGAAAATCTTGAGTCAAAAATTAATTCCTTACAAACTGATATACTCATTCTAAGGAATTATATAACCGAACAAAGCCGATTAAAATGAAAAATTGGAAAACAACACTCACCGGACTTATCAGCGCGATAGCAGTATCACTGATTCCTGTAATACAGGGACACGGATTTGAGCTGGAAAGTATTGCGATTGGTGTTGCTCTTGGCGTGCTTGGTTTCATCGCAAAGGATTACGATACCACTGGGGTAGGTTACAGCGCAGAAAAACTTAAAGATATATAATAATGAAATATTCAGGATCTTCAATTGTAACGACAAGACAAGTAGGGGACGCAGCTGTGGTACTTGAGAATGATGTATTATGGAATGTGGAAATAACGAAAACGAGATCAACGAAAATCGGTTCGGGTGATGTATCGGTATTCTACATGACAGATGTATTCCCGACTAAATGGTTTCCTTCGGCTGAGGTGTATGATGACACGACGGACGCTAAGGCAGATATTGACGAAAATTAATTTTATAAAAAATGGCGATCACAGGATTTCCGCTAAGAACGAAATACGCTTATAACGACAGTGTCTATATATTTGAGAATGGCAAGATCGTGCCTGTTACCATTGCGTCCTGGAGAGTAGAGGTTGACAATCCTTCGGGCGACGGTGACACAGGCAGGCAGTTAACATTTTACAGGTTCTCTGACAGAACTGATTTGGAGATCGAACAAAGCTATGTATTCGCAAGCGAGAATGCTGTACTATTTTGGCTCAAAGGGGATTTCATTAACAGGGCCAATGAGTCTGGATCGGGTGGTAATTCATTTTTCGGATCAGGATACAATAACGCAAAAGATCCTAAGAGTTACGGCAACTGGACTGATTTTGCGGGCTTTGATTTGGCCAATATGGAGTTGAGTTTTTCTTACCGGTATGTAGCTTTAACAGGTACTGTGTCGATTACTTCAGGGTCGTATGTCCTGAATGGCGTAGGGACACAGTTTTTGACGGAGTTGGCAGCTAATCAGTTTTTCATTATCAACGGAACTGACATTTGCCAGGTGAATTACGAAGGCCCGATAAGTGACACGGTGGTCAACTTAGCCGCGATCGCAAGCATTACCCGAACGGGTGTATCAATTGCTGACATTGTAGACACAAGAGACCTTAATACCTATCAGGGTACAATAGCAATGACAACAGGATCAGACCAGATGATAGGAACTGATACTAAATTTCAAGACGAACTTGAAATCGGAGACGTGGTCACGATTGACGGAACTGAAGACCTTACAGTCGAATCTATTGAAAGTCAAACCGCTTTGACCACAACAACAAACGCAGTCGGTGACTGGAGTGCAGGAGAATATTTGATTACAGCTTACGTCACGGGTGAAGTAGAACTACTTTACGAAAGTGGCGGAGAAAAAACATTAGTATTCGACTATGCGGATTTACACCAAAGCGGGGATGCGGCGGACAATTTACCGGTAGAGCTAAGGACAAAGGCGGATTTTATGGAAAACGTAAGAAGTTTTGATGCAGAAACAACTATCTGGATCGATTACGAGCCAATAGGATACCCAGACTAAATACAATTATGGCATTAACACAATTTCCAAAAATATTAAAATACGCGGTTGGTGACAGACCTTACACTCTGAATAATACTTCTTATGAATATTTTGACAGAGTGGTATTCAAGAACGGAAGAACTTCGGGAATGTGCAGGCGTGTAAAGATTACAGGCTGGAGAACAGAAGTGGAGAGCGCAGACGGAACGACAGGCACGCAGACAAATTACTACACCGTAAAGAATATTGTCGGTTACGAACCCGATGACGCTACTGTTCCATGGGAAGAACTTTACGATTCAATTGAGTATGAACTTGCAGAATCTAAACTATTTTCATCTCACAATCATCTGCTTTCGAGTGTCAAAGGGAAATATATTAATTCCCCGTTCGGTGATCTTGTAGGTGACGGAAGTAAGTATTTTGAGAGTATGGGGAACTTAAGGGCTGCGCCTGGTGTAAGTAACGGCGACTGGATTGACTGGGCAGGGATGGATTTTAGCTCGGCTAATTTCATTATTGATGGTGAAGATGTGTCGATAAATTACCTATGGAACGGAGACACAGGGGAGCAGTCTGAATTTACAGGTGGAGAGCTTGGACAAGCTAAGACATTCATCGTTGATAACTGCACGTTTGAAGGTGCCACTATGCCGGTGGGTTTGAATACAAAGACCAAGATAAGGTCGAGTACATTCAGTTATGATAAGGACACTACTATCTGGGTTGACGGATTTAAAATGGGAATCGCCTTGAGCGGAACAGGGGCGGGATCATTAGCGGGAAACACATTGACAGGGACAAGCACAGCATTCACGACAGAGGTAAGAGTCGGAGACACTATATGGGTGAACGGAGAAGGGGAGAAGACAGTCACTGCTATTGCTTCAGATACAAGTCTGACAATTTCGGGTACATGGTCTGCAAATTTTAGCGGGAAATTATTATCAAATAATTCTTAAAATATTATGGCAATCACAAAAAATAAAACTGAGATACGGCTGAAGTCGGGAAACAATTTTAAAATATACTACGGCGCGAGCTGGGTCACATTGGGAAACATACTATCCGGCAAGCTGATCAGAACGGAAGAAACCGCGGACATAAAGTTTGCTGACGGAGAGAGTTTCAAAAAGAGAACAACAAGAATGTGTTCTCTGCAGATCGTACTGGCGCAGGTATCTAAGGAGATCATGGATACAATAGACGGCATACTTAACAGCTCGGTTAAACTGTACTATTACAACGGACTTGCAAACAGCAAGCACATGGAGTTCTATGCACCCGAGGCTGAGGGATATGCAAACTATGACTTGAATATGACAGGTGACTCGCACCAGACTTTGTCGATTGAGTTTTCAATTTTCCCACAAAGTGCGAATGCAACCGTGACACCGACAATAGATTTGCCGGCAGACAGATACTCGGCTTTAGGTACTGTGGTAACCGGTACAAATCCGTACTATGTGCTTTTAGATACATCAGCATAATATTTGTAATACTCCTTGGAATAAGTGCCGTGTCTCGTATTAGGTAGGCACGGCATTTTTTTTAAAAAAATATTTAATGGATAAAAAAACTTACAAATTATCAATTGGGATCACGGCGACTCAGGAAGAGTTAACTATCGAGCAGGATTACCGGCTGATGGAAATTCTTTCAGATCTTGGTGTGGACGAAGGCAAAGATCTGTTAAGTCATTCAATCAAGGATCTGATTGTCAGACTTATCAAGAATGATCTGCTGTCCGGAATACTGAACGTCATTTTAACGGTCAACACTAGGTCTGAGTATGACTGGAAGAAATTGAAGAACTCTGAACTCAATCAAATTATCACGGATTTTTTTTCTTTAAATCCGCTTGTGCTGAATCTATTCGAGACTTTAAGAAGCGCACAGGTTACGGGGAGTATGAATACGATGTCGTCAGATTCCGAGCCGAATGCAGAAAGTTTGACCCGGGATTCCTGAAATACACATTTGAACAGATAGTATACGAATTATCAGGCGGAGACATTACTAAATTTGAAAGTGTAAAAAAAATGAAGGTGACTGAAACATCCAAAGTAATGCTTATGAAGGAAATAAATTCATTCAAACAGTGGTACGCGAACGAACAATTAAAAGACAATGGCTGATTCAAGCTCAATAGGCGATCTTAAAATATCTATACTTCTTGAAGTCTACCAGGCGGAGCAGAACGCAGGGAAGATCACGACCACCCTGAAGACAATTGAGACGCAAGGGAAGAAGACTAAAGAGACGATCAAGGATATAAGCAACGAAGTAAAGGATCTGTCTACTAACTCAGGCGCGCTTTCAAAAAATTTAAGGGATGTAGAGGTCAGCACACAGAAGGTATCTAAGACCGGTCAGAATGCTGCATCCTCAACGAAAGAATTTCGGAATAATGTCGTAAGTTTGGGATACGGTATTACGGATCTGTCTCAGAATCTTAAATACTCTACCAGTGCGTTTGGTGATCTTGTTGGTGTATTGGGCGCAGCTGCAGGGACTGGATCGATACTGGTCGGTTCATTGGTGGCATTAGGTGGAGCATTAGCCGGGTTAGAGAAGTATACCGGGTTTACGCTGAATCCGACAGCCGGGATTCAGACCGGAGTCATTAATAAAGTCATTGATTCACAGGTTGAGCAGATTGTAAATGACGCTTATTTGCGATCCATAGCAGAAGGCAAGATTATGACATACGCTGATAAGGTTATCGCTGAGAAAACGGCGAGAATGGAGCTGATAAAAGAGAACCAACCCATGGGACCGGGTAATAAATACGGAAAGATACTATTTGAGGCGAACAAGATACCAGATCCCCGCACATCTACGCAATCAGGTAATAAGACCCTGCCATATATACCGGACAAAGTTGAGTTGACACAACAGGAAAAGTATATACAGAATTTGCAAAAGATGAATGAGGCTCTGAAATTTGCAAGGTCAATTCAACAGGCTCCGAAAGACTTTAAGGGATTGGATCTGCCGAAGGTGAACCTATCCGGATTGTCTGAGAATGTACAGAAAGTCAGCCCGGATGAGGCTTACAAGATCGGAATAAATTTCAAAGACGCAATGACATCCGGTCTCGATGTTGCCACGCAATTAGCTTCTGTACTTAATTTGGGCGCTGATAATTTCATAAATAAATTTCTTGGTGGACTGCAGCAGGGTTTTAGTTTAATAAATTCTATCGCGGGCTTTTTCTCAATGATCAGCGGAGGGATCGGAGGCGGGATCTTTTCGGCTCTTGGTTTCACAGACTCCGGCGTGCTGTCGCAATCAAATTCAGGCGGAGCTATTGACAGCAGTATGGTGCCGATGATGGCAGGCGGTGGGAATCTTACCATAGTTGCAAGAGGTGAACTTACGGATGCACTGAGTTTCAAAGTGGTTGATAGAGGCATGTCATTAAGAAACATTAAGATTGAAAAATCGAGCTATTAATGAAAATTTCAATATTTAAATATAACCGAGTCGGGAATTATCAAAATTATTTTGACAGAACATCTACACTCACACTCAATGATAAATATGTATACAACCGACAGCCTTTAAATTCTTTCCCTGTATTCCGGGAAGAGTTTTCACAGGTCGACGACATCAATGTATTTAAGACCGGATACTTTGATCTTCAGATACCTTTGACAATGCCAGAAGTATCCACAACCGGGAAGCGCATCAGTCAATTTTTTGAAAACCTTGATCCCACTGTAAACGGATACAAGTTTTTAGTAGTGTGCGAAACGAATAATGCTTACAGAAATTATTGCGGTATTGTAGATCTAAACTCAATAAAAATCCTGACAAGCCCAAACGATAATAAGTATCATTTATATTTTTCTGTGATTGGAATTGAGGCTGAATATGTCCAGTTGTTGAAAGAATCCATTTCTCCGAACTTAACTGCGGACAAAATATTTGAAACGGATTTTATCCAAAACGTGATGACATACTGGGGAGACCCTGACAGGATAAGTACAGTGTCTTATCTGAACTTGTATGAAAAGTTAGGTTACCATTTGACGATCAGTAAGGAATTGTTCTCGGATTTGCTTTTGAACAATCTTGATCCCTCAGGAAGCGTGACAAACATCACGAGCTGGAATGTGTTTAAAAGTTTTATGGTGGGGTTTGGGTACCGTTTTAAAATTCTGTGTAATAATACGGATGTTGATTTCCCTAAGTTTACTTCCTATTTGTTTTTCAGAAGTAAAGGGATCACATCTGATGAGATTACTAAGTTGGTCAACGAGGAGAAGGCGGTAATATTTAGTGGAGTTGATACGATTGGTATGTTTCACGCCAGCAGGACAGACGGAAGCAACGCAGATATACTGCATAAGCAGGGATTCATAATGACAAAAAGTAATATTTATATTACAAATAGCGCTGAGGACATTCAGCATAACACCGCTTACGGGACTTATACATTCAGGGCTAATACGATTAACCCGGTAACATTCAAAGAGGATGCTGTACAAATAATTAATCTTGATTTATACGATGCGAATTTAAACGCCGGCGATATAGCGATTTGTAAGTGTGTACCCGGACAGGATATTAATCCGTTGATCACTTACCTGACATACTTTGAATTTCAGTATTTAATTACCGGTGTCAAAAGAAAAAGGAATTTCAAAATAAAAGTATCTCCGGAAAGTAATATTTCCGCAGGGTCAAAAATAACATACCAATCAAAGCATTATCAATGCGAGAGGGTAAATTCTTACGATCCATTTAACGAAACTATGGAGGTTGAATTAGTCCAGGCATGAAAAAATATATAAATGGTTACGACAAATTTAAAATCAGAACAGTAAACTCTTCAAACGAGGAGACCGTGTATGATTTTAGTTTTAAGTACCAGGCACTAAGGGAATATTACGAGAAGGTATCTACTACTGATCTGTTCACAGACGGATCCAGGGAAAAGAAAGTCCACTTCTTAAATTACGAGTTCAGAATCTTTTACACAGACGGTATAGAGAACGAGGATTTATTAAGGTTTGGCGCGATTGAGGAAGCCGAGAGCAGAGGCGACAGGATACATATAATGCCGCACATTGATTACCCCTGGAGGGAGTTTGAGGTAATTGTAATGGACGAAAAAAGAACTATCGGAACAATGCCACACGGAAGAGGTAAGGACAGCACGTTGAATTATGGTTATGAAATTAGTTTTGTAAATAAATATCCTATAACTAATATACAAATGGCTGACCCGAATTATATTCCGGTTATATGCGCCATTGCTTATTGCGAATACTAAATATTACAAATTATGGCTGACAATTCAGTAACAATTATAATCAGAGACCTCACGACCGGAGCGGGAAGAACCGGTCTAAGCGTCAAACTAAGACACGTTACCGATTCCTACGCTTCGGATATATATACGGCATCGGCAATGTCGGGGAAGCCGGGGGCTTACGAGGCTCAGGATGTTGTATACAATAAATATAAGATTTGGGTAAATGGTGTTGAAGATACGACCTTTGGGGGAGGGAAAGGCAGGTGGTTGCCACCCGAAGGTGGTGAAGTGATAAGGCTTGTAAGCGGAGAGTGGGACGCGTTGGATACCAAAATGGTTAATCTTGGGAATGCGGTAGATGCTACGGACGCGTTAAATATGCAAACCGGTGACTCCAGGTATTTACCAGCTTCAGCAGATTCGGATTATGTTAAATTGGTAGGCGATCAGGATGTGGAAGGGACTAAGACTTTTAAGGATGATATTAAGACAGACTATATATACGAGGATACCGCGAATGCAGGCGTAACATTCCCGGATGATCCGACAACAGTCGGTACGTTAGCCTTGACACAGATCGGGAGTAACTTCTCTTTGGCTGGTTACTATATGACAAGCCTTCCGACTCCCGTAACCGGATCCGGCGCGGCGAATAAGACTTATGTCGATACAGCTGTGGCGGGTGTGGTGATCACCCCTTACCAGGAATCACCGAATGTAATAAGATGCATTCCGGGCGGGACAGAAAAGACAGGGCAGGTATACACTACCTATGCAAATTCATTGCAGTATGCTTTGGCAGTTGCGGGGATAGATCACAGAATGACAATTAAATTTGATGGCATGGGAACAGCAGGGTATAATTATATTAATATGTCAAACGCAGGGGGGGATTATATAGATGATTACATACATCTCAAAGCTATAAACCAGGATATATTACTGATCCCGCCTGCGACGGATGTAATAGGTGTTGGCACTCTCGGAAATTCAATCATTGAAAACTTTACAATTTACAAAGATGATTCCGGTGTGGATGTTGGATTTGAAAACATTCAGTTTAATAATTGTTCATTCAACTTAACTGTGCTTACTGCAACCTTTACGAATTGTAGATTTAAGAACTGTGATATAATAGTAAATGATGACGGAGACGGAACAGCGACATTTACGAACTGTAAAGGCAGAGCCGACTCCAATCAGAGCTTTGGAACTTCAACAATTGACGGACAGCAGAATAAACCTAAATTAGATTTCTAATATGAAAAATATAAATAAATATATAATCTTTCCTGCGATAATAATTATAGTGGTGTTGTTCGCATTGGGTCAGAGTAACAGTCTTAAACTCAGCTGGGGCGGTAACCGGGCGTATTGGGTTTACATACTTGATTCGAATTATATGTATCCGAGCCATAGTATTAATATGAAAGCCGGTGATTCGCTGAAGTATAACGGCGTAACAGTAACAAGCGGGACAGGAGGCGGGGGTGGTGATGTATATTTATCTAACAGGCAAACATTCACAGCAAGGAATATATTCTC
>CAZLOL010000048.1:0-18727 GCA_964561045.1 uncultured Ignavibacteriaceae bacterium
TTAAAACTTTTTTGGTTCTGGCTATGCCAGTTTATGAATTAGGAATTGAGAATTAAAAATGTACAGTGAGTAATGAATATTATAAAAAACAATTAATAATATTAAATACTAAATACTAAATACTAAATACTAAACACTAAATACCAAATACCAAATACCAAAAACACGTTAATTAACATCACAAACAATTTGACCAAACGCCACATAGGATTTAACAAACCATACTTAACAGGTAAAGAAACGAAGTATATATTAGAATCTGTTGAAACCAGGAAGATCTCCGGAGACGGTCTTTTTACAAAAAGATGTCACGATTTCTTTGAAAAAAGATTTGGTTTTAAAAAAGTATTGCTGACCACTTCCTGCACTGATGCTTTGGAGATGGCAGCAATTTTAATTAATACAAATGCTGGTGATGAGATAATTGCTCCTTCATATACATTTGTATCTTCAGTAAATGCATTTGTATTACGAGGTGCTAAAATAGTGTTTTGCGACAGTGAAACTGATACACCTAATATTGACATAAGTAAAATAGAAGAACTTATTACTCCAAAAACAAAAGCTGTAATAGTAGTTCACTATGCAGGGATCGCAGTTGATATGGACCCTATTATGGAACTGGCACGCAGACACAATATTTTTGTCATTGAAGATGCAGCACATTCAATTGATTCATATTACAAAGGAAGACCACTCGGTTCGATCGGACATCTTGCGGCTTTTTCATTTCACGAAACAAAAAATGTAATATCGGGTGAAGGAGGAATGCTGGTAATAAATGATGAAAGATTCTCTGGAAGGGCAGAAATAATAAGAGAGAAGGGAACAAACCGTTCCGCTTTTTTCAGAGGTGAAGTTGATAAATACGGTTGGGTGGATATCGGTTCATCTTTTTTGCCATCTGATATTATAGCAGCATTTCTTTATGCACAGCTTGAAAATCTTGATGACATTCAAAAGAAAAGGAAATATATCTGGGATTATTATTTTAAGAATTTAAAAGAGCTTTCGGAGAAAGGATTATTTAAATTTCAGAAGCTGCCTGATTTTGCTACAAACAATGCTCATATGTTCTATATATTGTGCAGAAGTCCGGAAGAAAGAGATAAACTTATAATCTTCCTGAAATCAAAAGAAATCTATGCTGTCTTCCATTATCTATCATTAGATAAAAGTCCATTTTATAAGGATAAAACCGATAATCATGAAATGAAAAATTCTGATTATTACACTGATCATTTACTGCGACTTCCTTTATACTATGAACTGTCAGATGATGATCTCAACTATGTAGTAGAGAATATTAAGACTTACTACCGGGAAAATGGATAAGTTACTCAGGATATATAACTCATCAGGCAGATGGGGAAATATTATACTGCTTTGCCTGCTGATACTGTCCGGATTATTGAACAGAGTTTTCATGGTGGTAAAATACAGGGAAGCTGATTATATCATTGAACTAATTTTAATTGCGGCAGCAATATTTTTAATTTACAGAATTTTTAAAAACAATATAATTGAAGTCAGCAGGAAAAATATTTTTAGAATACTTCTTATAACAGGAATTGTATTTAGAATTATTTTCGCAATACATGATTTCTATGACAGACCTGTTCAGGACAGTGATTATGAAAAGCATGAGAAGCTTGGACAGAGAATGGCTGCAGAAGGTGAATTCTATGACTTTGCAGGAGTTGAGTTAAGAAATTTCAGGCAGCCCGGATTGCCTGCGATTTTTGCGGCAGGTCTGATAATATATAATCATCCTGTGACATTTTCTGTAATAATGATATTGTTTTCATTTGGAGTTTTGATTTCTGGATATTATCTATTCAAAGATGCCGGAAACATTGCAGCATTATTATCGTTTGCTTATTTGTCTGTCTCACCAAATATGCTTTTCATGGCATCAAACTCAAATACGCAGCTTTCATTTTTTTTCTTCCTGATATTACTTTTCATTCTGCTAAAAAACTATACCGGAAAAACCTATCAGTTGATCACAATTGGTCTGCTGCTGGCAGCAGAAATGTACATCAGATTTAATTTTCTGATGATATTCATTCTGATTCCTTTCATATTCGAAAAACATAATGACAGGAACATTTCATATTCTTTAACCAGGCTTGGCTTTATTTTTATAAGCTTTTTCATATTTTATTCTCCCTGGATCTACAGGAACTATATGATATACGGAACAATAAGGTTAATGCCTACAACAGGTCTCGGGCTTTACAGCAGTAATGTCACAAAAGATCCCAAGAAAGTCGGTGATTATAACGGTGTTCCGGATTCGGTAATGAATAAATACAGAACATTATCCGAAGTTGAGTTTGACAATGCCTTGAAGAAAGAGACGTTTGATTTTATGAAAAGCAACCCCGATATAATAGCGATGGGTCTTCCATTTAAAATGATTAAGTATTCAGGAAGACAGGACTGGACGATAAGTTATTTTTTTCAGTATACGAAATATCCTTATGCGGAATATATTGAAGGACTATTTCAGTCTATAGAGAATTTATTTTTCTGGATCATCCTGCTTTTCCCGCTGTTATATTTATGCAAGAATAAAAATTTATCTCCTCTTTCCGTATTTATTCTGTGGGCATATCTGAGTTATTCATTTGCTCTTTTCCCGATATCAGAAACCAGAGCAAGATATAACTTTCCATATCTGCTTTTCCCGATATTCGCATCAGCATTAAATGGAAGAAAAGATGAACAGTCTGCAAATCTGCATGAAGAAATAAATCAAAGGAATGTCCGCTAAACTAATGATCATATGGGATTATGATTCGGCATTGGGTCAGATCAATTCGTCATTTCCATATAATTTCAAATATGATCCGATATATCAGGAGATTGAAAACGTAGAATACATTATAAACAAATCAGCAGAGATGAACATTAAAATGACTTTTGCCTGTCTTGGCTTTGCAGCTGAAAAAGGAATTCTGCCTTTCAATAATCCGGAACAGATCAAAAAGATTGGCGATGCAGGTCACGAGATTGCATCACATTCTTGGAAGCATGAATGGTTTCCTTATCTTACAGATAAGCAGATATATAAATCTCTTGAAAGAAGTAAGTACTCACTTGAAGAATGCACGGGCAAAAAAGGTTCAGTAACTGGTTTTGTACCTCCTCACAGCAGACCCATGAGCTGGTACAGAAAATTTTCCATTAGTCTTGGTGACAGAGGTTTCTTTCCTGTTCACAAGGGAGCTGATACAGGTTTTATATTAAAGCAAATGTCAATATTAAATTATAAATGGTGCAGGGTAATAAAGACATTTGATCCTGTCTGGAAAAAGATTTTCAAAAAGCAAAATCCAGATGAGATAATTTTCAGAAAGTGGGAAATTCATAACGGAATAGTTTGTGTTCCACAGCATTACACAGGATTTGATGAACCTGCGATAAAGCATCTGGACAGAGCAATTGATCTGAATGAAACGCTGGTTATAGTAGGGCATCCGGCAGCTTTAAGCAGGGATAAATCCGAGAGTTTAAAATATTTTAATGAATTTATGGATATAATTAAAAAGAACATTCTTAGTAATCAGCTTGAAGTATTTACAGTTACGGATTATATAAATACTTTTTTGTCTGCGGGAGTCAGTAAAAATTAACATTCAGATATTACCATATTCAGATGAGTTAGTAAAGTTACATAAGGAATTCACCGGAAAAGTTTGGCCAAATAAGAAGCGAAGAAGTTCTGATATATATAACAGATGGAAATTCAGAGGACCGGAATCAGGAATTGTTGAAGGACTGCTGCTTGCCAGAATAGATGATAAGATAATCGGTCAGTTAGGACTGATCCCGGTAATGCTTAAACACGGAGATAAATTATACGAAGCACAATGGGCATGTGATCTGATTGTTGATCCTGAATTCAGAAAGCTTGGTACCGGAAAGAAATTATTCGAAGCGGGAATTAACCGTGATAAGATCACTTTAGGAAATAACCCAAGTCCAAAAGCTGAAACGCTGATGCTGAATTCCGGATTCGAACCAATTAACAGCGGGCGCCTTATGGTATTTCCTCTTGATCCAAAACAGTTAGTCAGCTGGGCAGTTCCAAAGAAATATTCTTTTGCCGTATCGCCTGTCAGTAAGATCATAAAGCCATATTTCAGCTATAAAAAAAATATACTGAGAAATTCAGGAAAAGTCTTTGAGATATGCAGCTGGAAAGATGTAGCTGAACTTTTGAAAAATAGACAGAAAGATATTAAGGACCTTAGTATACTTCATGATGAAAATTTTCTGAACTGGAGGGCATCCGGATTTCAGAATTATTTCCCTGAAGTAAAAGCAATGAGAACAACTGGAGGAAGTTATGCTTTGTTTTCATATTTCAAACCTTATTTTAATATTTACGAATGGTATTGCGCCGAAGAAAGTGATTTTAAATCAATGTTCTCCGGACTTTTAAAAATTGCATCGGACGACAAAGCTGCAACAGTTCAGTTAGTTTCTAACAATGAAAATGAAAGGCGTTTATTGTCGGGTATTGGGTTTGTAAGATCAAGAAATAATGAAAAGATAATTTACTATTCACAAAAAGTAAGATTCACTGGTTCTGAATATTTTTATTTTACTCTTTATGATACGGATCTGAATTTGTAATCAATCATTTTTACGGAAAAAAATAATTTGAAAGTTTTTGATAGTTTTAAAATTCTTAAAGATCTGAATCCGATATGGTATTTTAATCTTTTTCCTGAGAATGTTAAATCATTTTCAACATGCTATTATAATTCTGATGTAATAGAGATACCTGATGAATTCAGAAATTTTATCAATGAAGATAATAATTATTCAAATAAAGCATCCAGGGATCTTGATCTGGGGTATCAGCTATGGAACAAGGGAGTAATGTTAACTGCAGAAGGAGTTACGGAAGATATTTTTATCCATAAAGAAAAACCGGACCTGACAGATAACTATATATTCATAAGGAAATATTTCAAGTGGCACAGGGCTTATTTTTTTTTAATAAAAAACATACTGAGCTTTAAAAATCCCTTTGCTGAAGTAAGATCTTTTATCAGAACCAAATCTGTAAAGAGCATCAATTTAATAGAAGATCACTGTGAATATGCAGGATATAAAAATTTTACTTCTAAGCTGATCAGAGAAGGACCACTTGTAAGCGTAATTATCCCTACGCTGAACAGGTATGAATATCTGAAGGATGTTCTTGAAGATCTGGAAAAGCAAAACTATAAGCATCACGAAATAATAATCATAGACCAGACTGACGATCCTGATAAAGAGTTTTACAAAAAATACGGATCAGGTCTAATTGTCATTTTTCAGGAAGGCAAAGGACAATGGCTGGCAAGGAATGAAGCTATCAGGAATTCAAAAGGAAAATATCTTCTTTTTTTTGATGATGATTCGAGAGTAGATCCTGACTGGATCAGCGAACACTTAAAGAGTCTTGATTACTTTAATGCTGATATATCGGCAGGAGTATCCATTTCAAAGACAGGAGATTCAGTACCGGAAAATTACAGTTTTTTCAGATGGGCAGATCAGTTCGATTCAGGCAATGCAATGGTAAAGAGGGAAGTATTTTTAAAAACAGGAATGTTCGACAGGCAATTTGACAAACAGAGAATGGGTGACGGAGAGTTTGGTCTCAGAGCTTATCTTAAGGGCTTCAAAAGCATATCGAATCCTAAAGCAAGGCGCCTTCATCTGAAGATCGGTACAGGCGGATTACGACAGATGGGTTCATGGGATGCGTTCAGACCTAAGAAATTCTTTGCACCGAGACCTATTCCCAGCGTATTGTATTTCTTCAGAAAGTACTATCCTGTCAATTATGTAGTTAATGCAATGATAATAGGAATACTGCCGTCACTTATTCCGTACAAGTGGAAAGGAAAAAAATATCTGTATCCTCTGAGTGCAGTACTCGCTGTTTTTATTCTGCCGGTATTACTTCTTCAGCTAGGTATATCCTGGAAGAAAGCTTCTGAAATGTTAAGAGAAGGAAATAAGATTGAGTGGTTATAAGAATATATTGCTAATCGTTTCTGAATTTCCTCCCGGACCCGGAGGAATAGGAAATCATGCATATAATCTTGCAAAGTATCTGAGACTTAACGGAATTCAGATCAAAGTACTTACAGTTTCAGATTTTGCCGGTGAAGAAGAAGTAATAAGCTTCGACAAGTTACAGATGTTTGAAATTTTCAGATTTAAGAGATATGACAGCAGGTTTAAAACATCAGCTGAAAGACTTAAAGCGGTTAAAAGTTATTTAAATAAGGAAAAATTTTCTCACATTATTTTTTCCGGCAGATTTCCGCTGATGATTTCGGTTCTGTTGAATAAATTTCATAAAAATTCTAAATTCATTTCAATTGTTCATGGCGGAGATATCAATACTGATAATGCAATAGAAAAATTTTTAATCAACAAAGCGCTTAAAAATTCAGATCTGATAATTCCGGTATCCAAATTTTCCGGATCATTTATTGATTACAAAATCAGCCGAGATAAAATAATTGTAATACCAAACGGATTTGATTTTGAAAATTTTGAAAATTTAAAGATCAAAGAAAAAATATTAGACAATGGATCTCTTAACCTGATAACTGTTGGAACCGTCTGGCCGAGGAAAGGCCATCATAATGTTTTAAATGCATTGCCTGAAATTCTAACTTTGTTTCCAAATACAAAGTACAACATTATCGGTCGCTTGGCAGATCTGTCTCAGATAGATAAATACACCGGAAATGATAAATATATGGATCATATTAAATTACTTGGTCCTGTTCCGGACACACAAAAAACTGAAATGCTCGACCAAAGCCAGATCTTTATTTTGTTAAGCGAAAGTCAATCAAGCGGAGATTTTGAAGGATTCGGTATAGCGGTACTGGAAGCTAATTATTTCGGACTGCCGGCAATAGGATCTGTAAAGAGCGGTCTTGAAGACTCGATCAAAGACGGTTTCAGCGGAGTGCTTGTAGACCCGAAGAATTCTTCAGAAATCATTGAAGCATTAAAAACCATTTCAGCTGATTACAGTAAATTCAGTAAGCAGGCAAAAGAATGGTCATTACGGCATCACTGGTCAAACATTATCAAAAGATATTTAAAAGCAATTGAAGGAATAAATTAATATGTGCGGATTCTTAGGCGCTGCAGATTTCAGTAAAAGTTTGGATCTCATTTTACCTTTACTTCAGAAAGGATTGAAAAATATTGCTCACAGAGGACCTGACGGCAGTAAAGAAAATCATCTGAGGAATATATATCTTGGACATAACAGATTGAGTATTATAGATCTTTCTTCGGATGCGGATCAACCGTTGATATCAGTTAATGCAGAAGCATACTTGATTTTTAACGGGGAAATTTATAATTATAAAGAATTAAAAAAGGAATTTAAGAATACACGATTTCGTACTAATTCCGATACGGAGGTTTTGCTTGAAGGCTATCTCAACGAGGGAATAAGTTACTTTAAGAAGCTCAGGGGAATTTATGCTTTTGCAATTTATGATAACAGGGCGGAGCAGAAGTTAATACTGGCAAGGGATCCATCAGGGATCAAGCCATTGTATTATTTCAACAGGAACAGCTTTCACATATTTGGAAGCGAAATAAAGGCTTTACTGCCCGTTATTAAAAGCGATCTGACAATAAATGAAAATATTCTGAAATGTTATTTGAATTTAGGATATTGCTCAGAACCATTTACTATATACAATGAGATTACAGCTGTTGAACCCGGAAGTATTTATATTATTAACAGCGAAGGATGTGATAAAAAATATTCCGGTTCATTTGAATTTGAAAAGGAGAACAGTTTTAATTTCAAACAGAATACAGAAAACACACAGGAGAGATTTAAAAATGCGGTCGAGAGGAATCTGATCGCAGATGTAGAAGTCACAGTTGCATTAAGCGGCGGGATCGATTCCTCACTGATCTATGCTTTTGCAAACAGGGCTGATTCTGAGATAAAAGGACTTACAATAAAATTTGACGATAAAGAATACAACGAAAGTGATATTGCAAAAATATACTCGGAAACAATAAAAGGAAATCTGGAGTACGTTGAAGTTGATTCGGAATTAAATATTGAAACATTAAATAAAATATTTTCGGACTTTGATCAGCCTTACGCGGACTCGTCAGCTATTAATCTTTATTATCTTACAAAAGCCGCCGGCAAACTTACAAAAGTGCTGCTGGGAGGAGACGGAGGAGATGAATTGTTCAACGGGTATCCTTCAATGACATGGCTTACTTATATTGAAAAGTTTAACAGAAGTAATATATCAAAGAATAGCGGTAAGTCATTTCTTGATCTGGCTAAAAAATTCACAGGTGCTTCGCAGAGAAGACTTCTTAAAAGAATTTCGGATCTCTGGACAGATAAGCCGCATGAATTATTATATGACTGGCATTCATGGTTTCCGAGAAAAACAATTTTTGAAAATGGAAGCCCTTTTTTGTTTGATGCATCTGAAGGTCCTGAATTTTACAAATCTGTATTTCAGGATAGTGCTCCGTCTGAGTTTAAGAATTATGTAGTATTTGATTATTTCCGGAAGCAGATGCTAAGCGACTATTTAAGAAAGACCGATATGATGTCAATGCTTAACGGAATTGAATACAGAGTACCGATACTTGATGAGGACATGGTAAGCTATGCATTAACAATTCCTTTTGAACAAAAGTCATCACTGAAGATATCAAAGAAAATCTTAAGGTCAATTCACAGCAAAATATATCCTGCTCATACCAGTCGAGGGTCCAAAAAAGGATTTACAATACCTTTGGATACATCCTTGAGTAAGAATGATTTTAATGTAATCAAAGAAGATCTTTTGAGAAAGAATAATTTTGTCAGCGAATACATAAAAAAAGATTATACGGAATTTTTGTTCAGGGCTCTGGATGACAGGAAAGCCGCACAAACAGATATCAGCCGGGCCGGAATCTATCAGAGGATACTAATGCTGTACAGTCTGAGTCTATGGCATAATATAAAATGAGACTTGCAATAATATCACACACTCCTCATTATTTTAAAGACGGTAAAATAACAGGATGGGGACCAACAGTACGGGAGGTAAATCATCTGACCGAAATATTTGATGAGATATATCACATTGCACCTTTGCATAAAGATATATCACCTGACAGTTCGGTAAGCTATAAAAGCAATAAAATAAATTTCATACCTTTAAAACCTTACGGAGGTGAAAGTTTAAGTGAAAAGTACTCTATAATATCCACGGCACGATATAATCTGAACAAGATCAGGACAATACTGGATAAGGTTGACTGGGTTCAGTTCAGGGCACCGACAGCAATGGGACTTTACGTATTGCCATATCTAAGTTTAAAAAGTAAGCCAAAGAAGTGGGTAAAGTACGCAGGAAACTGGCAGATGGAAGATCCTCCATTGTCATACCGTTTACAGAAATGGTGGCTTAAAAAGAATTTTATGAGATCTAAAGTTACAATAAACGGCCAGTGGGAAGGTCAGGAGCCACATATATTAAACTTTCAGAATCCGTGTATGGATGAAGCAGAACTTGACAGAGCAAAGAAAATTGCCATGAAAAAAGATTTTGAAAAAAAACTTACAATATGCTTTGCAGGTACACTTACAAAAAACAAAGGAGTTGATATACTGCTGGGAGCTTTGAACAAAATTAAAAACAAGGATGAGATAAGGGAGATTATTTTTGCGGGAGAAGGAAATGAAAAGAAGAGGTATGAAGAGACCGCCGGAGATATAAATATGCAAATATCATTCAGAGGATTACTTGACAGAAAAAGTCTTGAAAAAGTATATGAGGAATCGCATTTAATAATTCTTCCGAGTGAATCCGAAGGATTTCCCAAAGTAATTGCTGAAGCAGCTGCATTCGGCTGCGTTCCTGTTGTTTCGGATATTTCTTCCATAGGCCAGTATTTTAATGACACGAACGGGTTTCTTTTAAAGAATATAAGTTCTGATGAAATCTCAGCAGCGATTGGTTTAGCAATAAGCGACAAAAAAGGTTTAAAGAAGAAGTCTTTGAATTGTATCAGGATAGCTGAATTATTTACATTTGAAAATTACAATAAAAACTTAAAGGAAAAGATTTTATTAAGTGATAATTAGAATTTTTTAATAATCCATAAGGAAGTATGCAGAAAATTCTCAAAATTCAAATTGCGGAATGTCTTTGTAGTAATATTATTGTGCTTAATTTTTTTAAATATATAGTTACTTTCAGTTCAAACAGAAACCAAGTAAGTACATTAGCTAAAATTTTATTTGTAAAAAGATCATATATTTATTTTGAAAAATTCTCCATATAAAGCTGAAATATATTTAGTATTAAATATAGCAGTAGCTATGATAATGTTGTTTAACTCAAAGCTCAGTACAGGATATTCTGTAATAATCATACTGGTCGGGTTATACAAGATTATGTCAAACAAAAATGCGGACGGATCTGCTCATTATTTTGCCGCATACGTAGTTGGAATAGAAGTATTATTCAGAATGAATTCAGGAGGATTCGGATACGAATACGGGAAGTATGCTGTTATGTTTTTATTAACTGTTGGATTTTTGGTGGAGTCAAAAAATAAAAAATTACCTTATGTATTTTTGTTTTTTCTTCTTATGTTTCTTCCGTCTATTCCAAGCGCTGATTTTGAGTCATTTGACCTGACTAGACAGATGGTTTCATTTAACTTGTCCGGTCCTTTTACTTTAGGTGTTGCAACAATATATTTTTATAAGAGAAGATTGAACCCGGTCCAGTTAAGAAAGTTGTTGCTGGCAATGCTTTATCCGATCGCAGCCATGTCGATCTTTGTCTACTTCAAATCAGGTTCACTGGATGAACTCGAGTATACTACAGAATCAAACTTCGATGCAAGCGGCGGATTTGGACCAAATCAGGTTTCCACTGTTTTTGGATTAGGAATATTAATTATTGCATTAGCTTATTTTTTAAATATTAAGCTATTTAAATTAAAGTTTATAAATATTTTATTGCTTGTAGGTTTTTTAATAAGAGGCCTTGCAACATTTTCGCGGGGAGGTATGCTTGCGCCGATGGTTGCTATAATATTATGCATAATAATAATGGCTTTGACAGACAGCAGTTTCAAAGTAAGAATAGGAAAAGTTGTTTATGCATTTCTGATAATTTTTGTTCTGGCATTTCTGGGATTCAATTATGTAAATGACGTAAGCGGAGGATTGCTTGAAATGAGATTCAAGGGAGAATCAATGTACAATGCTGAAAAAAGTAATCTCTTAAGCGGCAGGGATGAAATATTTCTTGCTGATCTGGAAGTATTCAGTGATAATGCATTGACGGGAGTGGGACCCGGAATGTCTCACCAGGTCAGAAGCCAGACACTTGGAATTGATGCGGCTGCACATATAGAATATTCGCGAATGCTGGCGGAGCACGGATTATTCGGTGTGATAGCAATCATGATCTTACTGATTTTTCCGCTGCAGTATTTCTTTGGTTTAAAGTCCATTGATGACAAGATATTAATGATCATGTGTCTTTCATTTGTGTTTGTAACTTTAGGACATGCAGCCATGAGAACAGCGGCATCGGGATTTGTTTACGGATTAGCTTTTATTACTATTATCAGAAGACCCAGAATATGATCCTTTATGCCGGGAATATTCTTTCCAGATTCGGCTATACTCCAACCTTTATAGAAACATTAACGCCAAAACTTTCAGAACATTATGATGTTCTTGCAGTTTCCGAAAAAGAGAATAAACTTCTGCGTCTTATGGACATGGTTAATTCTGTTATTAAAAATAGGAGCAGGCTCGATCTTGTACTGATAGATTCATACAGTGTAAAAGCATTCTGGTATACTTACATAATTTCAAAAATTTGTCATAGATTAAATATTCCTTATATTCCTATTCTAAGAGGCGGGGGATATCCGGACAGATTAAAGCAATCACCGGAATTATGCAGATTCATTTTCAGTAATTCCCATAAGAATATTTCTCCTTCATTTTATTTAAAAAAACATTTTGAGGATTCAGGTTATAATGTTGACTATATACCTAATTTCATTCCAATAGAGAACTATAAATATCTTCAAAGAAAGAATATTAAACCGAAGTTATTTTGGGTCAGATCATTTCATGAAATATATAATCCTCAGCTGGCAATTGATATATTGAAATTGTTAAAAATTAAATTTCCTGATTCTGAACTATGTATGGTTGGACCTGACAAGGACGGAAGTCTTAAAAAAGTTACCGATAAAGCATCAAAAGAAAATTTAATATCATCGCTGAAAATAACCGGAAAGCTTTCAAAGAAAGAATGGCTTGAGCTGTCAGAAAGTTATGATATTTTCATTAATACAACTGATTTTGATAATCACCCTGTCAGCGTAATAGAAGCAATGGCTGTTGGTTTGCCGGTCATTACAACAAATGTCGGAGGTCTTCCTTATCTTGTAGAACATAATACAGACGGTATACTTGTTGATCCGAAAGACCCGGTTAAATTTATAAAAGCAATTGAGAACCTGCTGACCGACAACGATTTACTTTGCAGGATCACCAAGAATGCAAGAAAGAAAGTTGAAGAATTTGACTGGAATGTCGTAAGTAAAAAATGGTTTGAAGTTATAGATCCCTTCATAAAAAAATCTTAAAAACCTGAAATGTCTTTTCTTGAGCTGAGTCTAAAATTAAAAGGATTTCCTTTCAGGGAAGCGGAAAAGGAATTAAACAGAATTCAGAATCTCAGCAGTGAGGAATTTTCCGGGTGGCAGGAAAAGAAACGATGGCAGATAGTTAAATATCATTACGAAAATAATGAGTTTTACAGAAGTAAAATCGGAAACAAATTTCCGGATAAATGGGAAGATGTTCCGATAATTGTGAAGAGTGATTTCCAGAGTTCTGATAAGAAATTAATTTCGGATTCTGTTAAAAAAAAAGATCTCTATACAGGTTATACTTCCGGTTCATCCGGACACCCGTTCAATTATGCAAAAGATAAGTTTGCTCATGCAATGACCTGGGCACTGATAAAGGACAGATATAAAAATTTCGGACTTACGCTGAATTCCAGGCAGGCAAGATTTTACGGAATACCGTTTGAAAGAATTGAATACTATATTGAAAAGACAAAAGATTACCTGTCGAACAGGGTAAGATTTCCTGTCTTTGATCTCTCCGATGAAATGCTTGGGGTATTTCTGAAAAGATTCAGATCAACTGAATTTGATTATGTATATGGTTATACAAATTCCATTGTAATATTTGCCCGTTATTTGATCAGAAAAAATGTGATTCTAAAAGAAGTATGTCCATCTCTTAAAGTATGCATCGGAACATCAGAGAATTGTACATATGAAGATAAAGTAATAATTGAAAAAGCATTTGGAGTTCCGGCAGTAAATGAATATGGCACGTCCGAAGTTGACCTGATAGCATTTGAGGATATGAACGGCAAATGGCTGCTGTCTGACGAGAATGTTTATATAGAAATTCTTGATAATAATGGTAACAAGCTTACAAAAGGAGGTGAAGGAAGGATACTTCTGACAGCCCTTCACAATAAGGCGATGCCGTTCATACGTTATGAGATTGGTGATAAGGCGGTTATAGAACCTGATACAGACAATGTCATCATTAAAAAATTACTCGGCGGAGTAAATGACTTAATTGTTTTACCCAGCGGGAAGAAATCACCGGGGATAACTTTTTACTTTATCACACGAAGTATAATGGAAAACATAGGATCACTCAGGGAATTTATAATCAAACAAACGTTGCCGGATAAATTTGTTTTTGAAGTAGTCTCCGATGAAGAAATATCTGAAAATGATAAAATCAAAATACAGAACAAGATGGATACATATCTTGAGCCCGGACTGAAATTTGAAATACTGAGAGTTAATAAAATTGAACGTACAAAAGCCGGGAAGATGAAACATTTTTATTCTTACCTGAAATAATATTGAAGCTTGTCATATTAAGTCAGTACTTTTATCCGGAAATGGGGGCTCCTCAGAACAGGCTTCTTGAATTATCCAGAGGTTTTAAAGATAAAGGCTGGGAAGTTTCAGTAGTAACAGCAATGCCTAATTATCCTAAAGGAGAAATCTTTAAACAATACGCAGGGAAGTTCAGTTTAACAGAAGATATTCAGGGTATAAAAATACTTAGATACTGGATGTATTCATCTAATGCAGCCAAAAGCATTCCGAGAATAATATCCATGCTTTCATTTTCTTTCACAAGTTTATTCAGTTTTGGTTTTATTAAAAAATTCAAACCTGATTATATCTTATCTGAGAGTCCGCCATTGACATTAGCATTCAGCGGTTATCTGCTGTCAAAATTTACCGGATCAAAATTTATAATGAATGTATCTGATGTCTGGCCACTTTCAGCAAAAGAATTAGGAGTTATCAATGACGGAACTCTTTATAGAATATTAGAAAGATTTGAAAAATATCTTTACAAAAAATCATTTTTGTGTTCCGGTCAGTCAGAAGAAATAGTCGCACACATAAAACAAAGCGGGGGGGAAGGAGTTTATTTATTCAGAAACGGAGTTGATGTCAGAAGATTTGAGATTAAAGAAACAAAATTCAGCAACACAGATAACATAAAAATTATATATGCCGGCCTTCTCGGAGTTGCGCAAGGTATATATGATATGGCACGGAATATTGATTTCAGAGAGTTAAATTCTGAGCTGCATATCTATGGTGAGGGTGCAGAAAAAGCTAAGCTTGAAAATTATTTAAGTGAAAATCGGAATAAAAATATTTTCCTTCATAAAAGTGTAAGCAGAGAGGAGATCCCGGAATTGTTATCAGGATATTACTGTACAATAATACCGTTAGTAAATAATATTTACGGCGCTGTTCCTTCTAAAATATATGAAGCAATGGCGGCAGGTTTGCCGGTTTTATTTTCAGGATCAGGTGAGGGTGCAAAGATTATTCATGACAACAAAGCGGGACTTATTTCCGGTCCAAAAGATTACAATTCTTTGAAAGAGAACATTATTAAATTAAGAAACTCTGTGAATTTAAGAAATGAAATGTCAGTACGGGGAAGAAAACTTGCAGAGGAAAGATTCGACAGGAATATACTAATCGAAAAATTCTCTGATAAGCTTATATCACTTTCAAAACAGGATGAATAGACCCGGAATAATAAATTCACATGTATCAGATCTTGATAAGATAGCAGAATGTCACAAGTCAGCGTTCCCTGAATCTTTAAGTTCAAAGATGGGAATCAAGTACTTAAAAAAAATGATAGAATGGTATCTTGCAGATGAAAAAAGATTCTTATTTCACATTGAAGAAAACGGAAAGTGTGCTGGATATTGCGGAGGAATGATACATGACGGAACACAGGTCAGCGGATCTGCCAGCGGTATGATACAGTACAGTTTCAATGAAGCAGTAAAGTCAATTCTTTTAAGACCATGGCTGCTATTTGATAAGGAGATCATTTCAAAATATTCTCTCATTACAAAAAATATCAAATCAAGATTTAAAAAGAAGAAAAAAATCTCAGCGATAGATCAGAAAAAAAAAGCACCTGTAAGAATAGAGCCATCTCTGGGGCTTGTTGTAATAGGAGTATCCAGTGAGTTTCAGGGGAAAGGATACGGTTCTTTACTTTTACAGGAGTTTGAAAACCGGGCAAAGGAAATGAATTTTAAATTAATAAATCTGACTGTCCGTAACGATAATTCTCAGGCAATAAAAGCTTATGAGAGAAACGGGTGGATAAAATCAAAGCTAAGCGGTAATTCGCTTGAAATGTACAAGAACATAATCGAATAATCAAAAAGTAAATACTTACCGAATTTGAAAATAATAGTAACAGGCGCAGCCGGTTTCATAGGATTCCATCTGTGTAAAAGACTGAGTGAAGAAGGTTTCGAAGTAAAAGGAATAGACAATCTTAATTCTTATTATGATGTGACATTAAAGTATGCCCGTGTTAAAATTCTGAATCAGTTTGAGAACTTCAGCTTTACGAAATTAGACATAGCCGAAAAAAATGACCTCGAAAAGTATTTTGAAAATGAGAAACCGGAGTATGTAATAAATCTTGCTGCTCAGCCGGGTGTCAGATATTCCATTACAAACCCCGATGTAAGTATAAGAAATAATTTAATTGCTTTCTTTAACCTTCTCGAATGCTGTAAAAATTATTCCGTGAAGAAGCTCATTTACGCTTCATCAAGTTCAGTATACGGAAATAGCAGCAAGACACCGTCTTCCACAGAAGACAATGTTGATAATCCAGTTTCATTATATGCAGCCACAAAAAAGTCAAATGAACTAATGGCATTTACTTATCAGCACCTTTATAAATTTTCTGCAATAGGTCTGAGATTTTTTACTGTATATGGTTCTTACGGAAGACCTGATATGGCATACTATAAATTCTCGGAAAATATAATGAAAGGTAAACCAATCAGTGTATATAATAACGGAGATATGGAAAGGGATTTTACATATATAGACGATGTAATTGAATCAATTATCAGACTTGTAAAAAAGGAGATAATAAATGAATATAAGATATTCAATATAGGCGGTGAGCATCCCGTAAATTTGTTGTACTTTATATCACTTCTGGAAAAACAGTTGGGCAAGGAAGCAATTAAAGTGTTCAAAGAAATGCAACCGGGTGATGTGAAGAAAACTTATGCAGATTCATCTGAACTTGCAAAGTTCATTAATTACAAACCTGAAACACCTATTGAAGAAGGTCTGAAAAAATTTATAGAATGGTTTAAAGAATATTATAATTACGATTAATCAATCCGTCGGATTAACTTTTAAATGAAAAACAGTAGACTGAAATAATTTATTAAATAACCCCAAATTAATTTTTTAAATTTAAAAAACTATTATGTTTTCAATTGTAATACCGGCATTTAATGAAGGTTCAAGAATTGCAGTTACGATTTTTGACATTCAGAAAGTACTGACAATAAATAAATTAGAGGGAGCTGAAATAATTGTTGTTGATGACGGTTCTACGGACAGGACAGCCGAAATGACAAACAAAACAGGCAATGTGTCATTAAGTCATCCGCAAAATATCGGATATGGCCGATCTCTGAAAGACGGAATTGAAATGGCGGCTAATGATACAATAGTGATTACAAATGCAGACGGATCTTATCCTCCTGAAATGATACCTGTTTTGCTAAATGAATATCAAAAGGGATTTGATATGGTAATAGGAGCAAGAAAAGAAAGCAGATTAAGCGGATCATTTAAAAAAAGATTTCTTCGTTCAGTAATTAAGAAAATTACGGAATTCAGTACAGGCAATAAAATTGAGGATATTGATTCAGGCTTCAGGATATTTTCAAAGAAGGAGATCACTTCAGTTTTCCGGAGACTTGGAAATGACAGCAGTTTCACTTCTTCTCTTACACTATCATATATGATGGAAGGAAAAATTATAAAATATATTCCTGTTGACTATAAAAGCAATAACGATAAAGAGAGCATGAAATTGAGGATCAGATTTTTCAATACTTTGCTTTTTATAATAGGAGAAGTTTTGTATTATGATCCAATGAAAATATTCATGCTTTTCTGCGGGAGTCTGCTTGTATTTACTGCGATATGCTTTACAATTGCATTAATAACAAAATGGCTTTTATTTTCTTACCTTGGGCTCGGGTGTATCTTTATTTCCATTTTATTCTTTGGCTGCGGTCTCTTTTCTGTTCAGTTAAGAAATTATTTTACTAACAAATAACTTTAACAGATATAATTTATTAAAGTGAGTTATATTGGGAAATCCGGCAGTGAATAATATAAAGAATTCAGGGAAAAATTTTCTGTATGGTTCGTTAATAATAATTGCGGTATTCCTTCTGACCCGGTTACATTATTATTTATATTATCCTATAGTTGATATTTCTGCAGACAGCGCTTCTTATTGTGCAGTTGCGTTAAAGTTAATGAATCTTTCACCTCCTCTCCTTGATATGAGAACCCCGGGGTATCCTTTGTTCCTTTCTCTTGTTTGGTTTATTTCAAAGAATTTTATTGTAACATATTTATTCCAGAGTCTAATCACTCTTTCTGCTGCGATTTTTCTTTACAGAGCATTCTGCAAATATTATGATTCTTTTGCAGTTTATTTTGCAATTGCCATTTCGATATTTATTTCATCATCATTTTGCCTGGTGCTTGAGTTTTCTTTGCTTTCCGAATCATTGTTCGTTTGTTTCCTTCTTGTTAGCAGTTCATTTCTTATACGATCCATTATGGAAAACAGAACATCTGACTGGGCACTTTTTTCAATATCAATAGCAGCACTCATTTATATCAGGCCGGTTGCTTTGTTTTTCATACCTGTGATTTTTATCATCCTTATCTACTTTTTTATTAATAAATACAGTATTAAGTTTTACTTAAATCTTGTAATACCCCTGTCTGTATTTATAATAGTATTATGCACATACAATTATATCACTTTGAATAAATTCACTTTATCACCTGCAGGTGATCTGAGCTTTTTCGCATGTACAGTACTCTTTATGGAAGAATCTCCTGATTATCCTCCGGAGATAAATTATGCTATAAAAACAACACTGGATTCGATACCGAAAAAAGAAAAAGCTTATATTAGAGATCCGAAAGAGCTTTCAAAGCTAAACAGAAT
>CAZLOL010000049.1:0-18719 GCA_964561045.1 uncultured Ignavibacteriaceae bacterium
CTGTTAAAAAATTTTCTTACCATTTTGAGTAGAATTTAACTTGTAAGTGATTAATACAAAATACTTAATACCTAATACTCTAAATCATCCTCCATAAAAGAAGACTTATCTGTATTGATCGCAACCTTAGCGATCTCCGATAGGCTTTCCGGAACAAAGAATTTTATCGGACGTTTCAATGCAATTCTCCCCATAGTTGTATTAAAGGTTTCCATTGAGATAGCAATATTATAATCTCCTGTCACTCTGAATGGTATCTCTTCGTCAGTTAGTTTAGCTTTCACTAAGTTAGCTTCCATTGGATCATATGTCGTGAATACTTCTATCATTTATTATCTTTCTGATTAAAGTTAAGCATCGGAGTAAGCTTCTGATCGTAAGGCGCAATCACAAATGAGTTATTGGGAGAGTTTACAAGTTCCTTCAGTGTTTCAATGTATTTCCACTGCAGATAGGAATTACTGATAGTGCTGTTAATTATTCTTTGAGCTTCCGCCACACCCTGAGCTTCCACAGTCTTTCTCTCGGCTTCCTGTTTTTCTTTCTGAAGAACATAAACCATCTGCTGCGCTCTCTGCTCGGCTGCTATTTTTTCATCAATTGCTTCACGGACTTTCAGGGGAAGCTCAACATTTCTCAGCAATACTTTTTCAAGTATAAGCCCTCTGCCTTCAAAAGAATTTTCGAGCTTCTTAGCAACATCATTCACATAATCATCTCTCTTTGAGGAATATATATCCGTTGCAACAAAATTTACCGCAACATCACGGATTGCCGTTCTTATTGCAGGAAGTACTATCTTCGATTCATAGTCAGTACCAATCGTCCTGATAATATTCGGAGCATCATCTGCACTGAGTCTGTACCAGACAGTAACATCAAGAAGCAAAGTCAATCCGTCAGATGAAAGAGTCTGAATAGGATCGCTTTTATTGCTTCTTATTTCATTTATGTCCTGATCATTAGATCCGCTCATTGTATAAGCCTGTGTTTTTATGTCAAGCTTTTCAACTTCCATAAGAGGATTAATGAAATTCAGTCCGCTTCTTAAAATATTTTCCTGAACCTGTCCGAATAGAATCGGCACTCCAACTTCACCAGGTCCGATCTGAACTATTGATGCAAACAATACTGCAAACAAAATTCCGATACCGGCAGCAAGTCTCAGTGTGTTTATTATCTTTTGCAGATTAAGATTATTCTGCAACTGTCCTCTGACAATAGAGAGCACTATTATTGCCACGATTAAAAATATTATAAATGATATCATGACTTATTTTTTTAAGTTAAAAATTTTCCTTTAAATTTCTTTAAATATCTATTTCAAATCTTGCTTCATTTGCAGTATTTACTGCATCCTGAAGATCATCTCTTAATACAGTTATGTGTCCCATCTTTCTGCCTTTCCTTGTCTCTTTCTTACCGTAAACATGCAGATATACTTTATCCTTTGAAAACAAGTGACCTGCCCGGATCAATTTTGCCTCACCGTTTCTTTCTCCGATAATATTTATCATCACAGCATTGTCATTCCGCAATTCCGTATTTCCCAGAGGGAGATCAATTATAGCGCGTATGTGATTTTCGAATTGCGAACAATAGCTTCCTTCAATTGTATAATGTCCGGAGTTATGAACTCTCGGGGCTAGTTCGTTAACAAGTATCTTATTTCCTTTTAAAAACATTTCAATTCCCATAACACCTACATAGTTCAGTTCATTTACTATTTTAACTGCTGTTTCTTCAACTTTATTTTTCAGATTGCCGAACAAAGCCTTCGATGCTATTACCAATTTACAGATATGATCTTTTTGAATTGTCTCAACCACCGGATACATCCTGATCTCACCTGACTTATTCCTTATAACTTGTGTTGCAATCTCTTTATCAAAATTAATAAAACTTTCACAAAGAAGTTTTCCCCTTTCAGATAAAATATCAAACGCCTTGTCAATATCATTAACTGACTTTATTTCTATGTTGCCTTTACCGTCATAACCCATTGTTCTTGATTTGAGTATGACAGGATAATTATTTTCTTTTGCAAAATTTAAAACATCCTCTTTGCTTTCGACTTTACAAAAATCTGAAACAGGTATATCTAATTTTTTCAGAGTTTCTTTCTGAAAGAGTTTATCCTGAATGAGTTTAATTATTCCTGAACCCGGATAAACGGTCTTCCCTTCATCCTCAAGGAATTTTATTTTTTGATAATCTATGAATTCATTTTCAAGCGTAATGACATCACATTTATCTCCGAAATCCCTCAGGCAGTCCTCGTCATTCCATTTTCCTGTAATTTCGTTTCGTGTTATCTGACCTGCCGGCGAATTCTTCTCTTCGGAAAGTATGTAAAAATCAAAAGCGAACTTATTGCACTCTTCGATTATCATCCTTGCAAGTTGTCCGCCTCCTATTATACCGATCTTCACTTTATCGTTAAATGTTGAAAGTTGAAAGTTAATAAAAATTAATCAATATAAAATAAAACTGTTTTTTCATTTTATTTTCCGAGCAATCTGTTATATTCGGTTTTGTTTTCAAGTATTCTTTCAGCTTCAATAAGCTGAACATCAAACCTAAAAGTAGCTTCTATCTGCTCCGTTTCTGTTATTATTCTCGTATTTATCTCATTCACAATACTTCTCAGAATTTCATCCTTTGCAAAATTGATCTCTTTCATTTCACCTTCTTCGGCTTCTAATTCAACTTTATTAAGGAGATTCTTTATATCAAGCTCGTATTTTTTTTCTGATGCAAGCTGTTCTATTTCTCTGATTTTCTTTTCTATCTGTGTTTCATATTTAAAATTCTTCTCATTTATAAAATTAAGGAATTCCGCGAATAGTTCGTCACTAGGAATTGCAGCTTTCAGTCCGGGATTCTTTTCAAGATAATATGAAGTAAATTTAAAATACATATCTTTGGATAATAAGGCGGCGTGTGCTTCACTTTCCGGCTCTGTTTTGATTTCTGTATCAGGTGATATACCGCCGTATGATTTTACTATCCTTCCGTTAAGAGTTTTAAATTCAGTCTGATCATATTTGTCCTTATCTACAAAAACACCATATTTGTTTTCCTTAAAATAATTTTTTTCCTGTATCCATCTTCCCGATGGAGTAAAATATCTCGAACCGGTTATTTTGATCTGTGATTTTTTATCAAGATCCTTTATCTGCTGTACGAGACCTTTTCCAAAAGATTTCGTACCCACAACAATTCCCCTGTCCAGATCCTGAATCGCTCCTGCAACTATCTCCGAAGCTGATGCAGTCTTGCTGTTTATTAGTACTGCTAGCGGAACATCCGCAGGAAGAATGGGATCTTCTTTTGAGAAGAATTTTTTTTCAGAGTCTGAACGTTTGCCTTTTGTAATAACAAGCAGACTGTTTTTAGGTACTAACTTGTTAAGAATGCCAATTGCTGCATCGAGCAGACCGCCGCCGTTATCGCGCAGATCCAAAACAAGTCCTTTAAGATCTCCGGTTGATTTTAATGTCTTTAAAGCATTTTCAACTTCACTTTCTGAAATGTTTGTAAATCTGTCGAGCTTTATATATCCTATACCTTTATCCTTAGGTTCAAGATAGCCATAATAAGAAACGTTTTTTAAAATTATCTCCTGCCTTGTAAGTGAAAAATCAACTTCCTCTCCGTCTCTCTGTATCTTTACCGTCACGTCAGTTCCTACGGGTCCGCGGATAAGGGTTCTCATTGTTTCAACTTTATCCCTGCTGATATCGCTGCCGTCAATTGCTATTATCTTATCTCCTACCCTGAGTCCTTTTTTCTGCGCTTCATAACCGTTCATTACTTCCGTTATATAGATCATGCTGTCACGAACACCAACAGTTATTCCGACTCCTCCGTATTTACCCGTTGTGATCAGATCGATCTGATCGCGGTTCCTTTCATCAATGTAATTTGTATACGGATCAAGTGTGGCAAGCATTCCGTCTATTCCTGCGGTGATAAATTTATCTGCATCTATTTCATCAACATAATTAAGTGCGACTTCTTTATATACCTGCCCGAACAGATCCATATTCCTGTTTATCTTTTCATACAGATCATCATCTCCGGACACATTTACACCCAAAAATAATGTCAGAGCAGTAAGTAAAACAACAGTATAGATCTTTAAAAATTTTTCCTTTGATGTCTTCATAAATATTTTATTTTTAGCTTAATTTTTTTTTATAAAATTACTGACAGAGATTTTCAAGAAACGATTTATCTGTTTTTTTATTCATCGTTTCATGTTTGTTACTCTCAAAATTATTTCTTTGTGAATTTCCTCTATGGATTTGCTTCCGTCTATAACAACGAATCTTCCTTTATTGTTATCAGCTATCTTTAAATATCCTGCAATTACTTTTTTATAATAGGAGATCTTCTTCTGTTCAATTCTGTCTTCTTTCTTTCTCATCAGTCTTTTCCGTTTGATACATTCATCTATACTGATATTTATCAAAAAAGTTAATTCCGGGACCAATCCGTCAGTGGCTATCTTATTTATTTTTTTTATCAAACCAAGATCCAGCATTCCTCCGTAGCCCTGATATGCAGTAGATGAATCATAATATCTGTCACTAAGAACAAAATATTTTTTCTTATGATAAGGCAGGATTATTTCTTTGGTCAGCTGTTGTCTTGAAGCTGAAAACAACAGAAACTCAGTCAGGTATTCCATTTTAAGATGTACTTTATCCAGAAGAATATCTCTGATCTTTTCGGAGATCTGAGTCCCTCCCGGCTCTCTTACAGTGATTACCTTCTTTTTATTCTTTTCTAAATAATTTTTTAAAAGCTTAATTTGAGTTGACTTTCCGCTTAGGTCAATTCCTTCGAATGTAATAAACATAATTTATTTAAGACGAAATTATGCAATTTTTAACTGTGATTAAATGATTAAATGATTAAATGATTTCCACGACTCATTGCCTCAAAATAAACGTTATACTGAGGAATTAAAAATACAGCTCGTTGCCTCATAATTAATGTTACCGATGTTATAACATAAAAACGGTATTTAATTATGAGTAAAATATCAAAATCAGAATATCTTTATGAGATTTTAAAAAAATATAAGAAAGCCTGTAAAGTAGAGAATAAAAGATTATTAGATGAGTTTTGTACTGTTTGCAGTTATCTTAGAAAATATGCGATAAAGTTTCTGAACCGATCTCCATTGCATGAAATTAATAAGCAAAGGAAAAGAGCAGACCGTAAGAAAAAATATCATACGGAGGGAGTAATAAATTTTTTAAAGACATTATGGAAAAAAACAAATCTGATATGTTCGGACAGATTAAAAGCAGCAATTCCTGTTTGGCTGCAGGTATATAAAAGAACCATTTCAGTATTAAGCAAAATAGATTTTGAATATTTAAATATTTTTTACATCATGATCACTCCCATGCCCGCTTAGTCACACGCCTGTTCATTCCTCAAATAAATCTTTCCTGAAGAACGATGCCATCCTTCAAAAATAAAGGATGGCATTGAAGTAAATCTAATATTTCAAAATCTCAATTCAAGGTGTCACCTTCACTACAAATCCGGCAGAATTGTTATATACCATTGCAAGATCCGTTAAATCAACTGCATTGTCTCCTGTTACATCTGTCACGATATAACCGTTCAGGAAATTAGTTGCATCGTTATAAACTGTCGTAACATCAGTAAGATCTATACTTCCATCCAAATTTACATCACCTCCATAAATTGCATATTCGACCGGTGATGCGTCTGCCTGAATCATGTTGTCACCGAATGCCTTATTAGCTGCAGTCGTAAAATCATAATTTAGAACACTGCCGCTGAATGCAGCTGTAGTTTTACTCCATGTTTCAATTGAATTTCTGTGCTTTACCTGAATATAATAATTTACTCCGTTTGTTACCTGTGTAAAAATAACTGAAGCATTTCCGGCAGAGTTGATAACTGCTTTTGAAGAATCAATCACGGCAAACGGACTATTGCTGTTTCTTATATAAACTCTTACGCTATCCTGAATGGTAGTGTTTGCTGACTGATTGTAAAATCCTTGTATCAGAACCGTGAGATTCAAATTCTTATTGAGTGTTAAGCCGTTGCTTGGTCTGAAATTACCATGAGGCAAAGGATTATAAATATTATAATATTTCCACGGACCGAATTTCTGATAGGGATTAGATACGAGATCATACTTAGCCCGTGCTCTCCATTTATAAAGTTTTCCGGTTTGCAAACCGTCTATGTTGTGAAATATTTCTGTTCCCGTAAGTCCAAGATTGAACAGATTACCTGTTCCTGTTGAACCCGTTGAGTTGGTGATTACTCCCCCGCTGAAAGGAACACCATTGGTTTTATATTCATGGCTGATCCTCGCTTTTGCCAAACCAAATGGGCTTCTGGCAAAGATTGCGAGCTTCACCTGACCGTTATAGTAAGTAAGTCCTCCGGAACCAATAACAGAACTTGAATTCGGACTATACTGCTGAACATTTGCCCTTGCTCCTCCTCCTCCGCCGCCATAATACACAAATGCCTTGCCTTCCTGAGATTCACCGTTAGAATAATTATTAGCGCCTGCAATAATATCACTGTAACCGTCGCCGTTTACATCACCGGCTGAAGATACTGAATTTCCAAGATTTGCATTTGACACATTACTTTCAACTGTCGTGTTCGCATTTACACTTAGTCCGTTATTAGATCCCTGAAATATCTGTATTCTTCCTTCATATGTCTCCCCGTTGCTGTAAAAGCGGGTCCCGACTACGACGTCACTGTACCCGTCACCGTTAACATCTCCTGCTGTTGCAACCGAAAATCCCATGCTCGCTAAAGCCTGATTACTTTCTGCGCTCCAGCCGGGAATCAGTGTTATCCCTGCCGGTGATCCGTTGTAAACAAATGCAGCTCCTTCCATTGTTTCGGGATTGGAGTATCCGTCAGCCCCGATTATTACATCACTGTACCCGTCACCATTGACATCTCCCGCTGAAGCTACACTTACCCCGAATGAAGCGCTTGTAACATTTTTTTCAAGAAATGTACTTCCGCTGATCCCGGATAAAGAACCGTAATATACCCAGACTCCTCCTTCATTAGTCTGTCCATTATCATAACCAATCGCACTTGCAATTACATCACTGTAACCGTCTCCGTTTACATCTCCGGCAGTACTTACGGAATGCCCGAGTTTTGCTAATGCCTGATTGCTCTCTGTACTCCAGGCAGCTAATGTATTAAGACCTGTTGATAAGCCATAAAAAATGTAAACCTTTCCTTCTTCAGTCTGACCGTTTGCGAAATTCTCAGCTCCTACAACTACATCCGAATATCCGTCGCCGTTTACATCTCCGGCAGTAGAAACAGAATTTCCAAAATAATTCCCTGATGCATCAGCATTCAGGGAATAATTCCATAATGAATTTATTCCTGATGCTGACCCGTGAAACACATAAACTCTGCCGGTTCCTGCCCAGTTTGGTCCTCCTACAAGCACATCCGAAAATCCGTCACCGTTAACATCACCGGCAGTAGAAACGGAAAATCCGAACTGTGCATTTGCAGAATTACTTTCAGAAATTGTATTTGCAGTTGTATTCAAACCTGCGGAAGATCCGTGGTAAATGTAAACCCTTCCTTCATCAGTCTGACCATTATCATACAGGTAGGCTCCGACTATCACATCAGAGTAACCATCACCGTTCACATCTCCCGCCGATGAAACCGAATACCCGTAGTATGCATCCTGCTGATTGCTCTCCGCTGTCCAGGCTGTTGTACTGCTTAAGCCTGACTGATATCCTGTAAAAAGAGATACCGTTCCGGTTCTTGAATATCCGTCATACGGATACACATTAGACGATACAAGCACATCGCTGTATCCGTCTCCGTTTACATCACCTGCAGTTGCAACACAACTGCCTAAAAAATTTGTATCAAGATTACTTTCGACTGACCAGTCTGCATTCGCCGGAGTGCCGTTAGCTCCGAGTCCGGCAGATGAACCAAACCATGCAAATACTTTCCCTTCATAATTCTGACCGTTTGAATATTGAGGACTGCCAGCTATAATATCTCCGTATCCGTCACCGTTTATGTCTCCGGCTGTTGATACAAATGTTCCTAAAACTGCGCTTTCCTGGTTAGATTCAGCTATCCAGTTTGCGGAAGCGCCGATACCGGAAGCAGAACCGGTAAATACATGAATTCTTCCTTCGGATACTTCCCCGTTTGTAAAATTCCATGAACCGACAATTACATCCGAATATCCGTCGCCGTTTACGTCTCCGGCGGTAGAAACACAAAGACCCATTTCCTGATTAAGCTGGCTGCCGAGAATTGTCCTGCTGGGTGTAGAAGGAAGTCCGCTTGCAGAGCCGTTAAAAATGGTAACTTTCCCTGCGTTACTAACACCGTTTGGCTCATTTGGAGTCCCGATTATTACGTCAGAAAATCCGTCACCGTTCACATCTCCGGCAGTTGAAACAGAATTCCCCAGATGTCCATAAGAATATATGTTGTTATATTGCCAGTTAGCACTGCTGTTCAATCCGCTTGCTGAACCATTGAAAACAAAAGCTGATCCGGGATCATATATTACTCCGCCTGCAAATGGAGCGCCGACTATTACATCCGAATATCCGTCACCGTTAATATCTCCTGCAGTAGAAACAGAATGCCCAAATTCACAATTAGCATCGTTATAAGTTGCAGACCAGTTTGCCGAAGAAGACAAACCTGATGCAGATCCATGATAAACAAATGCTTTACCGGCTCCGGAAAAACTTACAGATGATGTAAATGTAGAGGCTCCGACAATCAAATCACTGTATCCGTCGCCGTTCACGTCTCCGGCAGTTGAGACACTGAATCCGAATCTTTCAAGTTGGTTTATACCGCTCAATTCATCTTTCGTCCAGTTTGGAGTTGCGTTTAATCCGGTTGCCGAACCGTAATAGACATACACTCTTCCGCCTGATGAATGAGAGTTATCATACTCCGGCGCACCGATTACCACATCAGAATATCCGTCTCCGTTAATGTCACCTGCAGTGGCAGCGCTGAATCCATAATGATCTTCAGCCTGTGTCCCCGTACCTGTCCAGCCGGCTGTGGTAGAAAGAGGATCGATTGTAACCGGATAGACAGCGTCTTCGTCATTGACAACGATACTGAATTTGGAATTTGGGATTTCGTATTTGGAATTTTCTCTTTTTGGAATTTGGGATTTCGTATTTGGAAATTGTTTCTCTTGATTTTCTATTTGTAATTTGTAATTTGTAATTTGTAATTTAGAATTTTCTTCAAAGTAAGCGCGCAGCTCCTTTCCGTTAGCATCCCAGCACTTCAATGAAGAATACTTCATAATATCTTCCCCTTTTTTATTTTTAAACATGAGTGCATCTGCACCGACTATCATTTTCAATTTTGTATCCGCAGAAATATTTAATCTTAGTTTATCTTCACCTTCCGGTTTTTGTTTTACAATAAAATCCTGACGCATACCGTCTTCAGTATTGGTATAATCAATTTTCATCTTATCATTTTCTATCCAGGCTTTATTTTCTGAAACCTGAAGCTGACTGTCTTTAATGCACAATTCGTCATTAGTAATTTGTAATTTAATTTTCCACCCGTCTTGCGTCTCGCGTCTCGCGTCTCGTGTGACAGCAGTAAAACCGTTTTTATGATAAATAAAGCGAAGGTTGTTTTTCCTGTTTGGAGACTGGTAAGATTTTAATTCATCAGAATAAGTAATATTGTATTCGGAATTTGTAATTTGTTCTATGGCGTTTTTGTACCAGTTCCCTTCAGTCAGTTTTTTTGTATCAATGTTATTAGAAGAAATTACTTTGCCAGTATAATCAGGACAATAAAGTGAAATAGTATTAGTATTGCCCGCTGCTTTTTCCTTTTTATGATTTTCCTTATTCAAAGAAAATCCGAAAAAAGCGACTACCGAAATGAAGAAGATTAATGTTTTCATTTTTTTAAATTTGATTTTTAAATGAGTTTTGATTTGAATTATAATTTGAAATTTCTTTTTCCATTTCTTTGGAAAGTTCACTGATATTCTTCGTGTCTGAATTTCGGATACATATTTCTGCTTTTGCAGAAAGCATGATAAGTTCAAGTATTCGAATTTCATTATTGTCTTTCTTGCATTCTGCTTTAATAATTTTGCTGATCATGGATAGCTGATTTTTCAAGTCGCGTATTTTCATGTTTGGATTATTTCTGACAAATTTATCATCGCTGAATATATATATCAAAGAATATTTTTCTGATTTGTATCAAATAAAAATGAGGTTGATATTGCAGAAATTTTCATTTAAAGCAGAAAAATTGATATTTGACAGCTGATTTTGTAACACATTTATAATAAAATATTTGCACTAAAATAAAATTTTGTACCACTTTTTTAATTACAGAATGCTATTTTTCAGGAGTTGTTGTATGTCTTCTAATTTAGATTTGATGAATAGTTAATTTAAAGCAAACAAATAATAAAATACTATTTCCTGGAATAATGAAGCTGACTTTGCACCTGTGTTTTTATTAAAGCTTTTGCGCAAACAAAATGAGAAACTAACTTCGGAATTTTTGCACTAGGGGATTTAAAGAATTAATTCTCTTTCTTTACTGTCCCGAATATTATGATTCATCTTAACTTAAATCAGAAAAGCCTATCTGCAATTAATCACTCACAATATCTCAACCAAACAGATAATAAATTTAAGTGCATCAGCATTTTTTTTATTTTGGCGGTAAAACGGATCGGACAGGATTTTATAATTAGTTATATATGCCCTGAATGTTAAATAATTCTAAATTAAATTTGTAATGTTTATAATTTTTAATTTCTGAAAATTGAAATATAAAGATACCAAACTTATACAATTTCTAAGTACTTTTTCAAAAGAGGAACTTGCTGAATTTGAAAAGTACTTAACTTCCCCTTTCTTTAAAAAAGGAAGAGACCCTCTTCCCTTATTCAAGATTTTAACTCACAATCATTCTAAATTAACTTCTGATGATTTAAATGAAGAGAAAGTTTTCATGAAGCTTTATCCCGGAAGCAATTACAGTGATAAAAATTCACATGCTCTGTTCAGGAATGTTTCTTCTTCTCTGCTTAAGGCGGTTGAAGAATTCATTTACATTTCGAGGCTGAAGGAAAATAAAGTTCTGAAGAACAGAATCATTCTTAATGAGATAATCGAAAGAAATCTTACACGGCACTATCTGCAATATCTTGGTTCAGCTTATGAAACACTTGAGCAGGATGAAATCAAGTCCGGTAACAATGAACTTGAAAAGTATCATTTAGAAAGACTTAATTCTCGGTTTTATTCGGTTGTGCTTGATATGGGAAAATACTTTGTTCACGGTTCAAAATCATTTGAACATCTTTCATTTCATTTCCTCACTGAACTCATTAACTCCGCTAAAGCCGAAATCTATGGTTTGGACAATCTTATGATTAAGAAAACTGAAGCAATTCCCGAACGCATAATAAATTCCATTGATCTTAATAAAATCATAGATATTTTTAAAGGTAAAGGCTACTACATACATCTTTACTTTTATTTCAACATGTATCTTTTTTATAAGGATAGTAAAAAAGAATTTTATGATAAAGCTCATGACATTTTTTTTGAAAACAAAAATAAAATCAGCAGGACTGACAAATGTGCATTTTATGCAGACTTAATGAGTATTTATTTTACCGGTGTCAGTGCGAATGTAAAAGAAGAAAAAAGAAAACTATTTGGTCTGATAAAGTCATGTATCGAAGACAAAGCTTACAAAATTTCAGATGAAGATTTCATGCATCCTAATTTTTACAGGAATGCCCTGCTGTGTGCTGACTATCTGAAGGAATATGATTGGGCAGGAATATTCATCCATGACTACACATCAGAACTCAAACCTGAATTCCGGCTGAACATGAAATATTATTCACAGGCTTTAGTTAACTATGGCAAGGGAAATTATGAAGAATCACTCTCTGATATAGGTAAAGTAAAATATGAAATGGTCTATTTTAAAACAGATGTTAAGATACTGATGCTGCGGCTTTT
The DNA here is from genome assembly GCA_964561045.1 of uncultured Ignavibacteriaceae bacterium. Taxonomy (GTDB): domain Bacteria; phylum Bacteroidota; class Ignavibacteria; order Tepidaquicellales; family Tepidaquicellaceae; genus JAGPCH01. Next base: position 12,087 of record CAZLOL010000049.1, read on the forward strand.
TTATGAGCTGAAGCTTTATGACCAGGCATATTCAATGGTTGATGCGCTGAAGCATCATACTAAGATTTCAGACATAATGGATTCTGAAAAACGAAAAGCATTTTTAAAATATTTGAATTATTATCTGAAACTTCTGAAATTAAGTTCGCTTGAGAGCAAGTCTTCAAATTATGAAGCAGGTATTCTGAAAAAAGAAATTTCAAAAGATAAAAAAGTTTATCAGAATGTCTGGCTGATTGAAAAGCTGGAAGAGATGATTCAATAATTTGATGCTGCGGACTCTATGCAGAAATAATATGATTTTAAATAATAAGAATCATTGCAAGCCTGTAAAATAATTCATTGACATTTACTCATTCAAAAAGCAGAATTTCACCGCAGGAAACATTATGGAAGATTTTCCCGGAAAGACTAATTTTAGCTGTCTCCAACCGAATTAAAGAAACTTTTGCCAATAATCCTGATCATTTGGAAGTAATCAGATCAATTATCATTCTTCGATGTTAATGTTCAATTTTAAATTATCAGATTCTAACTTAAAGACATCTGTTATATCCGATCAAATTCCTGAAATACAGCCGGAAGGGAAGACTATAAAAGCACAGAAAAATTTAAGATATTGGAAAGATATGAAATGTATTCTGCTTTCTAATTAGTTTGTAATCAGTCTCTAAACAGTCTCAGATCAGTTTCCCATTTCCTGTTCAGACATCAAGCTCTTCAATTGTTTTCTTTGCAGCAGCAAGCCGTATCTTTTTATTTTTATCAACAAGTTTATGTATGGCAAGATTTTCTAATTTGTGATGCAACGGAACCAGCAATGCAGCAAGGCAGACCGATGCAAGCAATACAAGAACGGGATTGTGTTCGGTAATCCTTTCCAATAAAGGGTGCAGAAATAAATTCAAAAACTCAAATACAAAAAGCAGCGTGATAATCCCGAAATATTTTATCATATTTTCATTGGATATTATACTATGACTGAGCAACAGATAAAGTATTATCAAAAAAAGAATTCCGATTGTAATTAATATATACTGCAGATTCATTTTATTTTCCTCTTCTGCTCTGATTTTTTCCTCAATAATTTTCTGTTGCCTCAATTCTTCATTAAATGAAAGCAGCTGAGTCTGCTGAATGACTTTGCTGTTAAACAAACTGTCTTTTGTCAATCTGTATATATCCGAATATTTAATTGCGCTGTCATTATTTTTATTTCTGTAAATATCCATAAGCAACCCGGCAGGTTTCAAACTCCATGTTGTAAACGGAGTATTTTTTAAAACATCAATAGATTTTCCGGCATACAAAACAGCTGAATCTTTTTTCCCTTCTTCAAAGTAGTAGTTTGCAATATTATAATAAGCGACGCTGAGACCCTTCCGGGTATTATTCTCAAGAGCGTGCTTTACGGCTAAGTTAAAATATGTAATTGCAAGCTCCGGATTTCCCAATTTACCATGCGCTGATCCAAGGTCATTATAGACCAGATCTCTGTAATCGGAATAATTACCGCGAATGCTAAGTTCTTCCGCTTTCTGAAGATAAATCAAAGCAGAATCATATTTATTCATTTCAAGATATGTACTTCCGTGTTTCATTGTGCTGAGACTTTGAAGAATTAAATTTCCGGTTTCGGATGCCGTATTCTCTACATTTGAATAAAGTTCAAGTGCTTTATCATAATCTCCGAGCCCTGCATAATTGTTAGCCAGGTTAAGTTGTGTAACAGCTGTTAATGAAGGGTAGCCCAGCATTTCTGCAAGCTGTAATCCCTGCAGACTGTATTCAAGCCCTTTTGCTTTATCCCCTATAGCCCGGAACTGGTAACCCAGCATTGATAAAGTAAATGCCTTTATGATTTCGTCTTTATTTTTTCCGGACTGCTGAAGGAGCTTTTGAAGAATCTTGAGATTCATAACGGGATTGCTTTCCTGAGTTTCACTTACATAATTCTTTACTTTCATAAAACGCAAAGTATCATTCTTTTCGGATAAGATATTATTAATTGAAGAGTCTGTATCAGGACTTTGCGCATGCAAAGCCGGAATAAAACAGAAAAGAATTACCGTAAGTATAATTTTTTTCATTTTGATTTAAAGGAATAAAGTAATGCAATCAAATTATAAAGAATATTAATTTTCGTCAGGCAAATTTTTATTTAAGAAATATTCGAATGCGCAAAAATGGTCAAAATATTAGTAGCATAAAAGTAAGAAAATGCTAATCTGAAATTTTAAACGAGAAGTCTTCGGTTGTCAAACGTCAAAACTTGACAGTAAATTATATCAGTTGTCAGCTTTCAATTTTTAACTTTCAACTTTTAACTCACATCCGTCCAAATCTATTTAATTTGTTTGATATTAATATGTAGAGTTCTATTCACAATGAACAACCCTACCCCCTGACCCCCAATGCTATTAAGTTAAGCATCTAAAGTGTGAAAAACTTCGGAAGTCTATTTTATTGCGCTTCAGTATTTTATGATTTGGATTTAGACTTCGGAAGTTTCTTTCCTTAACTTAATGGCTTTGCCCCTGACCCCCTCCCCTATGAAAATTAAAAATGGGGGGTGGTGTTCAAAATTAATCTGTTGTAAACTTCTCTTTCTAAAAATTAAATTTCCAACCTCAGCTTGTTATTCTCTCAATATACCTGGGTTAACTTAACTCAATTTACAAACTCAACATACTATTTAATAAGATAAACTTTCTTTCTCTACTCCCTTTTTTTTCAAAGGGGAGGGGTGTGGGGTTATATCAAGAAAGCTTATATTTTATTTTAATTACTCAGCTAAAATGAAAGATAATTTTAGAATTTTAAAAATTTTGGACATCTGTGTTTTTAACTTTCAACTAAGACTTTGTTCTGCATTTAATTAATAGATCCTGTAATATAAATTTAATCAAAAGAAATAAGACGGTTCATACCCGGTTAATAATCCGAGACAATAAAAATATTTTTCAATATTTGTTATTTATTATGACCGGCAGATTCAAATATTTACTTTACTTCATTTTTGCAATAACGGCTCTTGCTATAGGAGTTTCAGCCATAAGCCGTTTATTATTCAAAGCAGACCTTCCTTTTAAATATGGCTCATCCCGTCATGAAGCTGTAATAGAAAGCGAATTCGGTGAATTCAGAAAAAGCAGTCTTATCAATGCAGTCACCGGAATTAATGTTGAATCAGCATTTGAGATAGAAGTTATCATTGACAATAAACAACCCGGAGATGAAATCCCTGTTACTTTTACAGATCTGTCATCCGTTAAAAAGACCTTGCCTGTTACACTTGTAAGGTATTATAAAGATTACAATTTTATAATTATAACTGCTATAGCCGGGTTTACATTCTGGATACTTGGAGTTCTGATAATTATATCCAAGCCCGAAGATAAAGCCGCTGTACTTTTATTTCTTACACTTGTAACTTTCTCAGTAGCAATATTATCTACTTCCGGATATTACGGCAGAGGTTCTGACTGGACAGGTTATGCAGTCAGAATATCACACACCTTAAGTTATATTTTCGGAAGTGTTTTTTTCCTGATGTTCATGATTAATTTTCCGTATGAATCCAAAACGAAAAAGAATTTCTTCAAATATTCACTTTATGTTCTGATAGGAGCAGCTGCATCTTTTGCTGCTTATGTAAATTATTCCGCATTGCGTGACAATAATACTGCCATGCTGAAAGTATTTGAGAATGTATGGAGAGTCTGCGAGATGATATTGTTAGCCGGTCTCATAGCCGGCACTTTGCTGCTGATAAATAAATACAGAAAGATCACTGATAATGCCGGCAGAAGAAAGATCGAATGGATATTCTGGGGAATGGCAATAGGTGTGGGACCATTCATTTTATTCTGGCTCATTCCTAATATTTTCGGACTGAAATATATTCTGAACGAAGAATTAATTCTCGTATTTCTGATCATAGTTCCCGTTACATTTGCTATTGCGGTTGTAAGATATCAGCTCCTTGATATAGAGATCATAATAAAGAAAAGTATAATTTACTTTATACTGATAACAATTCTCCTGTTCCTGTATTTTGAACTGATCTATTTCTCAAGCAGTTTTTTCACAAAGATTCTTGGGTATGAATCAAAAGACTTTTACATAATTACTGCCTTACTGATCGCTCTGCTGCTGAATCCGCTTAGACTTAGGATAAAAAGATTTGTGGACAGAGTTTTTTACCGTGAGAAATATGCTTTTGATAAAGCTGTTCAGAAGATATCGGCAAAAATAAATGAATGCAGGACTTATGATGAACTCGGCGGCATACTTTTAAAAGAAATTAACGAGCTGATACCTGCAAAATCTATCGCATTAGTTTCAAGGACACTTACCGGTGACAGATTGAGAGTTCTTGCTCAGAACAATTTTGAGATGCTTAAAATGAATATAAGAGCTTTTCGATTAAAGAATCTTAACATTAATGCTGATCTGCCTTTTGCCCTTGAACAAAAAGTCGATTCCGGGTTTCAGTACAGTAAAAAGCTGGATCCAATACTTAAAAGATGGCAGATCGCTCTTATCATTCCATTATATGCCGGTAAACATGAGCCAATGGGAGCGATACTGCTTGGTGATAAGTTATCCGGCGATAAATATTCCGGAGCTGACTTTGAGCTCCTGAATACCATCGCCTCATCTGCAGCTCTTATTATAAGAAGAATTGAACTTCAGGAAAAACTTATTCTTGAAGAAGTCGAACTTGAAAAGGCAAAAGAGATAAGCGAGCTCAAGTCTTATTTTGTTGCGAGCGTTTCTCATGACCTGAAGACTCCACTGTCCGCCATAAAGATCTTTTCCGAACTGCTTCAGAAAGAGAACATCCCGAAAGAAAAATCAAGAGAATATCTTTCAATCATAGAAGGAGAAACTGAAAGGCTGAAGAGGATGATTGAGAATGTTCTGGATTTTTCAAAAATGGAAAAAGGATTAAAACAGTTTAGTTTCAGAAAAATAGATCTGAATGAATCAGCTGATGAAGTATTAAAGCGGATGAACTATGAACTCGGTATGAAAAAGTTCACGGTTGATAAATGCCTGTCATCAGAACCTCTTTTTATTAACGGAGATCCGGAAGCAATAAATTCAGTTCTGGAAAATCTGATCTCAAATTCAATTAAGTATTCTGAAAAGGAAAAGCATATAACAATAAGCACAAAACAAATTAACGGGGATGCTGAAGTTATAATAAAAGATTCCGGGAAAGGTATTTCAGAAAAAAATCTCAGCCATATCTTTGATCCTTTTTTCAGGGAAGACGATGTTGAATCATCCAATATTAAAGGAGCCGGATTTGGTCTTTCAATTGTAAAGAAAATTGTCAATGCTCATCATGCTGATATAGAAGTGCAGAGCAGTGAAGGTGAGGGAAGCACATTTAAAATAAAATTTAAATTATACCAAAATGGAAACAAGAATTCTGCTGATTGAAGACGACCCTGCTATACAGACAGGAATGAAGGAATTACTTGAACTTGAGAACTATCAGGTCATTGTCTGTTCTGACGGAAAGGAAGGATTTGAAACCGCCCTGAAGAGAAATCCGGATCTTATTCTGCTCGATATAAATCTGCCGTCAATGAACGGGCTTAATGTTTGCAGACAACTCAGGGAGAAGAATTTTCAGAATCCCATAATAATGCTTACGTCGAGGGGAGAGCAGGTAGACAAGGTACTGGGTCTGGAACTTGGTGCAAATGATTACGTGACAAAACCTTTTGATTCCAGAGAACTCGTCGCCCGTATCCACTCTCAGCTGAGGCATAAAGAGAACATAAATGAAAGAGTTTACAAAGAAAATCTAATAGACTGCGAATCTACATCGAGAAGACTGCTGGCTATCATGTTCACTGATATAAAAGATTATTCAAAGAAGATGGGTAGTAATGAAAAGCTTGCCATCAAACTTCTCGGCATACATAACGAAATTGTAAAAGAAGTTGTGAATTTCTATGACGGGAAGATCAAAGAAATAATAGGAGATGCATTCGTACTTGCATTTGACAGTGCGTTAAAGTGTGTTGAGTGCGCCTGTGAAATTCAGAAGAAGTTCAGATCATACAATGAAAAAGCTGCTGCCGATGAGAAGATAGAGATAAGAATAGGAATACATCTGGGAGATGTATTGGAATATGAGAATAAAATAATCGGTGATGCAGTCAACATAGCCGCGAGGATCCAGGAGAATGCCATACCCGGTGGTGTAACTATGTCGGAAAGCGTTTACTCTGCAATAAGGAATAAAGTCCAGTTTAATATTATATTCTCAGGAGAAAAAAGTTTTAAGAACATAAAAGAGCCGGTGAATATATATGTAGTTGATAGCTGATAAAAAGTTTTGTTAAGTTCGTTAAGTTCGTTAAGTTCGTTAAGTTTGTTGAGTTTGTTGAGTTTGTTGAGTTCATTGAGTTTGTTGAGTTCGTTGAGTTCGTTGAGTTCATTGAGTTCGTTGAGTTCGTTGAGTTCGTTGAGTTCGTTGAATTTGTTGAGCTTGTTGAGGACGTTGAGTGTATTCTTTTTATCTAATTCCTAATTCTTAATTCCTAATTCATAATTCATAAACTGGCATAGCCGGAACCAAAAAAGTTTTAAATGCTCGTTTTTTTTAAC
>CAZLOL010000050.1:0-18613 GCA_964561045.1 uncultured Ignavibacteriaceae bacterium
CGCAGAGACCGCAATGAAAAAAATCATATTTTGATCTTCTTTGCGAACTTTGCGAACTTTGCGATTTTGCGACTTTGCGAGAAATAAAAGAGGATATTTTGAGACAGTCTCTTCAAAGGGGAGGGCAGGGTGGGGTTGTTTAAAACTGCATACACTTAATTTTATTTTTTCAATAGAATTAAATAATATTCTAAAAATTGTAAACGATTTGGTCAGTACTGAATTAATATTCTATTAAGGTTTCTAAATAAAAATAAGGTCTTTCTAATTATTAAAGCTAATTACAAAAAGAAGAAGCTCTTAACTTAATGGCATTGGGGGGTTGGGGGTGGGGTCTGCTCATATATACTTTTTCACTTACTACTTCATTGTACATTGAACATTGTACATTGAACATTGAACATTGTACATTGAACATTGAACATTGAACAGCATTATTATAATCTTGAATTAACTTCGATTAATAATTATTTTAATATTTATAAATTATAAAAATACATTATTAATGAGTCTTTTAGTCATTGGTTCACTTGCGCTTGATACAATAGAAACACCGTTTGGAAAAGCCGAAAGAACATTAGGCGGTTCTGCTACTTTTATTTCCACTTCAGCAAGCTATTTTATAAATCCGGTCAGATTGGTCGGCATAGTCGGATATGATTTCCCTGAAAGCGAAATTGAATTCCTGAAATCAAAGAATATTGACATTTCCGGTCTGGAAATTTCAGATACCAAGAAAACCTTTCACTGGCACGGCAAATATGATTTTGATCTGAATACACGGGAATCATTAGTCACAGAGCTGAATGCTTTTGAAACATTTGATCCGTTAATATCCGAAAAATTCAGGGACAGTGAATATGTGTGTCTGGGTAACCTTCATCCTGCAATTCAGAAAAAAGTGGTGAAACAGATTTCCAAACCTAAATTAATTATGTGCGATACCATGAACTTCTGGATAGACGGCGCAAATAAGGATTTACTTGAAGTATTAAAATTAGTAAATTTACTCGTAATAAATGACAGCGAAGCAAGGGATTTATCCAAAGAGTACAACCTGGTTACAGCAGCAAAGAAGATCATGAATATGGGTCCTGATATTATAATTATTAAAAAGGGTGAGCACGGCGCTTTGTTGTTCTCAAAGGATATTGTTTTTTCGGCTCCTGCATTTCCGCTTGAAAAAGTATTTGATCCGACCGGCGCCGGAGATACTTTTGCCGGAGGTCTGATGGGTTGGCTTGCTAAAACAAATGATATGTCGGAGAAGAATTTAAAACTGGCTGTTATCTACGGAAGCGCAATGGCTTCTCTTGCAGTGGAAAAGTTTTCTCTGGACGGCATAAGGAATTTAAGTCCGGAAAGAATCATGAACAGATTCAATGAGTTTAAAAAGTTGACACATTTCGAAGAGATCAGCCTGTAATATTTGTACGAAACTTGTAAAAATATTAAACGTAAACAACTCCAATATGTCAATTGTAAAAACTGAAGCCTTTGTTCTGAAGAGTTTTAAATATGGAGAGACAAGCAAGATTGTTACATTGTTTACAAAAGATTTCGGCAAAATGAATGCAATAGTTAAAGGAGCAAGAAATTATAAATCCAGGCTTTGCGGAACTCTGGAAAGCATGAATTATATTAATGCTGTTATTTATTTTAAGGAAAACAGGGAGCTTCAGCTGCTCTCGAGCGCAGAGTATAAGAAATCGTTTAGTTATATTCAGGATGACTTTGATAAACTTGAAGCAGCTTATAAAATAATTGAAATTCTAAGCAAATCGGTTATTAATAATGATACTAATAAATTCATGTTCGAAGTGCTTTTGAAAACGTTTGAAAAGCTGAATGATGCAAATGAGAACTATTCACTTTTTGTTTTGTTTTTTCTGATACAACTGACTAAAAATATTGGTTTAAGTCCGGATTTTGAAGATTTAAATTCGGATATTGAAACTTTTTTTACAAAAAATGAATTCTATGTGATTAAATCTGAAATCAGTACTCTGAAATCTTTGGAAAGATGTAATATTGATGCGCTTGGAGAAATTAAAACTGACACTGAAATCCTGAATAAGTTAATAAGAACATACGAGAGGTTTTTAACAAATCATACTCTTGGAAACAAATACTACAAGTCAACAAAGGTATTCCGGGAGCTGAATTTAACAGTTTGAAATTAACTCTGTAAATCAATATATTATATAGTATTTATATAGAGTAATAAAATAATTTTAGAATAGAGAAAAATAAATAATAATAAGGAGATAAACAACATGTCAAAAAAATCAATAGTATTTGCCGGACTTTTACTTGTGGCGGCATTATCGTTTGGCGGATTGCTAATTGCTAATTTCGGTAATGTAAAACAAATAGTAGCGGGACCTCAGGTTGATTTTAAAACTGCACCCCCGATTGAAAATGCTAATCCTCAGTTAAAGGGATTGAATGATGCATTTGTTGAAATAGCTAAAACAGTTACACCGACAGTAGCATACATAGAAGTAACAACAGGATCAGGCGATCAGGAAAATAAAGGTAATGACCAGTTTCAAATGCCGTTCAATCTTCCGCCTGATTTCAGAATGCCTGAAGATAGTCCGGGAAGAGGAAGCGGTTCCGGTGTCATCATCAGTACTGACGGTTATATAATGACTAATAACCATGTTGTTAAAAATGCTTCAGAAAATGGTATAAAAGTTACCCTTACAGATAAAAGAGAATTTACCGCAAAGTTAATAGGTGTCGATCCGAATACGGATGTCGCCGTTATCAAAGTTGATGCTAATGATCTGCCGGTTGCTACAATCGGTAATTCGGATGAAGTTCAGGTCGGTCAGTGGGTTGTCGCTATTGGAAATCCGCTTGGCTTGAATAGCACGGTTACCGCCGGTATTGTATCTGCTATGGGAAGGAATATTCAGCTGGGAAATGATAATTACGCTATCAATAATTTCATTCAGACCGATGCTGCCATTAATCCAGGCAACAGCGGAGGAGCTCTTGTGGATATTAATGGTAATCTTGTCGGCATAAATACAGCTATCAAGACAACAAACGGTTATTATCAGGGATATGGATTTGCAATTCCAATTAATTTAGCAAAGAATGTTGCTTCTGAATTAATGAAAAATGGAAAGGTTACTCGCGGATATATAGGTGTAACTATTAAAGATGTTGATATTAAAGAAGCTAAAGGATTAGGTTTAAGTAAAGTTCAGGGTGTATTGGTTCAGGATGTTATTGCAGGAGGAGCCGGTGATCTTGCAGGCGTAAAATCAGGAGACGTAATTATTACGGTTGATGGAAAAGAAGTTAATGCAGCAAATGAATTGCAAACAATCATAGGCTCGCATCATCCGGGCGATGAAGTTGCTTTGAAGATCTACAGAGACGGTAAAACAATAGATAAGACGGTTATATTGAAGCCGAAAGATGAGAAGTCTAACCAGGTTGCGGAAAATACAACTCCTAAGGAGGAATCTTCCGATATGTCTTCTAAGAGCTTTGAAACAATTGGAATTACTGTAACCCCTCTTACAGGTTCTATGAAAGAGAAATTTGATGTAGATAATGGTGTTATTATTACCTCCGTGAAAAGATTCTCTGAAGGATTTGACAGAGGATTAGCTGAAGGTCTGGTAATCATAGAAGCAGATAAGGAAAAGATCGAAAGCATAGATCAGCTTAGCTCCATTATCGGTAAAAAGAATACAGGAGATGTGGTTATATTAAAGGTTAAAAATCAACAGGGAATTGTCAGGCTCGTAGCCGTTGAAATTAAATAAACACAATAACAGTTACATTTATCCGGGAGATGATCCTGTCTCCCGGGTAAATAATATTTATAATAAATATTATTTCTAATATTGCTTTTAAAATTCTAAATTTATATTTTTGTATAAGAAGATATGAAAAAATCATTACTTAATATATTGTTTGTCTTAGCGGTTTTTAGTCTGAGCATTAATGTTAATGCTGAAACTAAAGGTCACTTCAATGACAATTTTAAAGGAATTGGTGCTTCAAAGGTTTCCAATATATCTGATGATTACAAGCTTTATCAGAATTTTCCAAATCCTTTTAATCCAGCCACAATAATCAGTTACAAAATCAACCAAAGTGGATTCGTTACTTTAAAGGTTTACAATCTTGTAGGCCAGGTAGTAAGAACACTTGTAAATGAAAACCAGGAAGTAGGTACTTACAGCAAGCAGTTTGATGCTTCTGAACTATCGGCTGGAATTTATCTCTACAAATTACAAGTGAACAATTTTACTTCCGTGAAACGAATGACTCTTATTAAGTAAGATTTTATTTCAATCAATTTAACATCGTTCGCTCATGAAAACTAAATGTTTTTATTTCGTTTTATTTATTTCTATTTTTCTTTTCAAAAATTCCTTTTCCCAGGGTGATATAATAGACGATTTTTCTAAAAAAGCTCTTCCCGACTGGATCTGGGGTGGAGTGGAAATGAAATATTCCCATTCCGAAGATAATAAAGAGAATGGTTTTTCTGATATTATATCAAAACAGACTATCAAAGGTAATACGTATATCGGTAAGATACTGCTGAAAAGATCTCATCTTTTTACTGCCGGTAATTACGTAAATGTTATGCTCAAAGGCGTGAATAATGATGTCAATGTAGTAGTAGAGTTGATCTATGATGTCGACAATAATACATTCTATGATCAGAATACTGACGTCATGCTGGTCTCGAAACCTGTCTCTCTGGACTTCGACGGCTGGAAAGAAATTAAATTCAAGCTGGATGAAGAAACATTTAAAATTGTTTCCAAGAAACAGGATAATTTTGAAGTTACTGAAGAAAAAGCTTTCGGTATTCAGCTGGAATTTGAATCCGGTAAAGATTTTAAAGAATCAACATTTGAGTCCGGAATTGCCCTCGTATCCGAAATACAGAATAAAGAGGCGTTTTCTGACTTTGATACCAGTAACTCCTCAAGCAAAGAGTCTTATTTCAATATAAGTAACTTCCCGAATCCTTTTAATCCGACTACTACCATTACGTATGTTCTTCCGCAGGCAACTTCTGTTTCTATTGATGTTTATGACAGACTGGGACGTCAGGTGACTACCTTAGTTGATCAGAATCAGGATGCCGGAGAACACTCCGTAGACTTTAATGCAAGTGAATTTCCAAGCGGTATTTATTTTTACAGGATCAAAACTCCGGAAAAGACAGAAGTTAAAAAAATGCTCTTTACTAAATAAAGGCTCTTAATAATTAATAGTTTAACAAAGAAAAAGCCCGCTGACTTACTAACTCAGCGGGCTTTTTCTTTTTGATAAATATATTTTATTTCACAAACTCTATCCCTGCAGGAAAGGAACCCATCTCAAGTCTTGTATTTGACAATAGACTGAAATTAGATCCATTTATTTCAATTAGTCTCGTTACACCGCTCTTCTTACTTCCGACAGTAGGATGATGTCCGTCGAAACCGGATTGAGTCTCGCAGGCTATGAAAGCATAATGACCGTCTGCTGAGAAATCTACTCCGTGCGGCTGTACTCCGACTCCGGTAATTGTACTTGCAACCGTCTGAGTTGCCCTGTTAATAACAGATACTGTGTTATTGTTTCTGTTACATACAAATAAATAATTTCCGTCATTTGTAAATTTCATCAGTAAGGGAAATGCGCTTGATCCTAATGAGATAGCATTGACCTGCGTAAGATCAGAAGAATTGTAAACCCTTACCTGGCTTGAACCCCTGCATGAAACAAACAAAAGACTTTCATCGGGAGAAAGCAATACCTGATAAGGTCTGAAATTACTTGTACCGTTGCCGGATGGCGGCACTGTCGGGTCAATTGGTTCTTTTATGTATGTTGTATCGCTGGCATAAAAATTGTTTGTGTTGATCTTGAATATATACTCCCCTATTTCCGAAGTTACATAAAGTGTGTTACCGTCTGCCGATAATGCCATTCCGTGAGGACCTTTCATTCTTGTTTCGGAAAATATATCCGTGACCTGCATGGTTGCTGTATTGAACTTTCTTGTAGTAGTCACCGATCCGCTGGATTCAAAATTTGTTACATAACCGTATAAACCGTCCGGAGATATTTCTATATGCGCCGGACTCTGCCCTGCCTGCATTCTGCCTAATAAGGCATAATTTGTGACATCATATTTCTCAACATATCCTTCCTGTATGAGACTGACATAATAATATTTCATATCGGGACTCAGCTTCACGTAATGCGGTGCATCCAAAGTACCTGGTCTTCCTCCGACGGGAATTAATCTTATAACCTGTTTTTCATTCTGTCTGATCACAGCTACTAAATCTGCTGCCTGATTTGTTATGAATCCCTTTTCACTGTTGGAAACATTTGAAAAAGCAACCTGTCCGTCCTTGCTCTTTGCTCCGTCATTGATCCAGTTCATTATCAGCGCAACTTTCGGTGAATCCAGCTTATGATATTCCGGTAATGTGACCGTTGTCACAGGTGCATAATTTGTATCTGAATTAATTACAGATATCATGTGCGACCAGAATCCGTTATATGGCACAACCATTGTACCGTTGGATGAGCCGTTAAGTGTGCTGTTCCAGCTCTGAAGATTAAGTCCGCTTGCGCTGTTCTCGCTCGCATGGCATGAAGGAGTGTTGCATGTTATGTTGCTGGCTGTATATGGCGTATTAAAAAGGGCTGATACTTCATCGGGAAACTGATCTGTTGCTGTAGGTGTTGTGCTGACAAAATCCTGCTCGCAGGATTGGAAGATTATTGTAATAAAACATATTGCGGTTAGAACAAAAAATACTGATCTCTTCCTTTTGATAATTTCTTTCATTTTTCTTTTATAATTAATAATTCTTTTTCAAAATCGCTGATCTCATTTACAAATCTTTCTTCAAGCTTTTTGGGTCTACCTTCTGAATCAATATTAACCAGTACTCCATTTCCGTAACATATCATATTTTTCTTCAGGCTGCCTAAAATGACCTGTTCAAAACAAAAGCTTGAATTTTTAATCCAGGAGATTTTAGTGTAAATTTCAAGTAATTCATCGAGGTAAGCAGAAGATTTGTAGTCTATTTCGTTATGAACAACTACAACTTTCAGCCCGTCATTAAAAATCCCGTCAGGAAGAATATTATATCCGAGATTTCTTCTGTATTCTATTCTTCCAACCTCAAAGTATTTAAGAAAATTGATATTGTGAACAATACCCTGTGCATCCACTTCAAAAGTTCTGACACGAACCTGCGTGACATGATTATATCCGGAAAGATCCAAATTTTGTATACGAATTGTATTTTGCTTAAAATATAATTTTGTTTTGTTATATTCAATATATTCTATTTACTTACTTAATTCTTTATCATCCGTTTTGTATATTGCAGCCTATGATAAGTAAAAGTAAAATGCTCAATAAGAAGATCGCTCTGATCGGCTTCCCAATGGATCTCGGTGCCGACAGAAGAGGCGTTGATATGGGACCTTCTGCGATCCGTTATGCTAGTCTGGAGCAAAAGCTTGAAAATCTCGGTTATAATGTAACTGATTTTGGGGACATTGACATACAAATATCCGAAACTCAGAAGATCCGTAATACGAAACTTAAATATCTTCCTGAAATTGCTAAGACCTCAAAGATACTTGCCGGTAAAGTTGAATCACTGCTGGTAAAAAATTATTTCCCCCTGATTATTGGTGGAGACCATTCTACTGCTATCGGTTCTATTGCAGGAATTTCACAGTTCTGCAGGAAAAGAAATAAAACTCTTGGGATTATCTGGATAGATGCACATGCAGATATGAATACGGAAGACTCAACTCCATCTGGTAACATTCACGGTATGCCTTTAGCAATTGCACTTGGATTGGGTAGCAGACAGCTGACTCACATTAACGGATTCTCTCCTAAAGTAAAGGTTGAAAATGTTGCTCTGATCGGTATACGAGATGTTGATTATAAAGAAGCTCTCACTGTTAAGGAAAAAAAACTTACAGTTTATACAATGACTGAAGTTGATAAAATGGGAATCAACAGGATCATCGGTAAGGTCCTGAATGACTTCAAAAGCAGGGTTGATCATATTCATATCAGCTTCGATATGGACGGTATAGATCCTGATTTTGCTGAAGGTGTCGGTACTCCGGTTCCCGGCGGTCTGACCTACAGAGAATCCCAGCTGCTTATGGAAATGGTTGCCGATTGCGGCTGCATGAACTCACTGGAAATTCTTGAAGTAAATCCGATTCTGGATACTCAGAATAAAACTGCTTATCTTGCCACTGAACTTATCATCTCTGCTCTTGGGAAAACTACTCTTTATGATTAGGAACTTTTAGACTAAACTTTCAGAATAACTTTAAATATCTGGATACCAGGCAAGTAATTCAATCATTTATGTCAGTACATAATCAGGTAAGAAAGTCTGACATGCTGTTTCTCAAATAATTCTATAGACTATACCTGACTAAACAAGTTTTTGAAGTTTCGTTAATTTTTCTCTGGCTTCAGATTGTTTTTGCTTCTCCATATTTATGACTTCCGCTGATGCTTTATTCAAAAAATTAGTATTAGAAAGCTTCTTATCCAGCCCGCTAAGGTAATTTACTAAATTATCTATTTCTTTCCGGATCTTTTCAGATTGTATTTCTAAATTTACACTTTTGTCCATAGATAAATATATTTCATACTTATCTATAACTGCACATGCATATTCATCTTTATTGCCGATCTTCTCCACTGATTCAAGAATATTCAGATTACATAATTTCTTGATGTAACTGTTAAAGTCAATCAAAACCCCTGCATCTTTACTGTCTGTTAATACAAAAACATCAGATTTCACGGAAGGAGCAATGTTGTTCTGTATCTTAAGATTTCTTATTGCAGTGACAACATCCTTAACTTTTTCAAATTTGATCTCAGACTCATTATTGATTTTATTCAGATCGGGAGATCCTGTTTGTTCAAGTGAAATGCTTTTTCCGTCCCTGCCCTCTTCTAATATATGCCAAAGCTCTTCTGTAACATAAGGTATGACGGGATGCAGTATTTTCAAAACTGAATTATAATAACCCAATGCTTTGCTTATGATTCTCTCAGCGTGTTCCGGATGATCATTGATCTTGATCTTTATCAACTCTATGTACCAGTCACAAAAATCACTCCAGACAAAACTATGTATTGTCTTGGCATAATCATTTAACCTGTATGCGCTTAAGAACTTATCCGCTGTATCTAAAGCAGAATTAAACCTGCTTTCTATCCACTCATCAGTAAGGTCTTCTTTATATTTATCTGACTGGTTATGTCCTGCTGCCTGTACTTTCTCCTTCATCATCATTAAGAATCTTCCTGCATTCCAAAGCTTTGTTACAAAATTCCTTCCTATCTGTGTCTTTTCCTCATCAAAGTAAACATCATTTCCTAACGGTGCTAATATTATCATGGTAAATCTTAATGCATCTGTTCCGTATTTATCCATGACTTCTATAGAATCAGAATAATTTCCAAGTGTTTTGGATAATTTAATTCCCTTGCCGTCTCGTATTGTCGAATGGAAATATACTTCTTTAAACGGAATCTCTTTAAGATATTCCATTCCTGCCATTACCATCCTTGCAACCCATAAGAAGATTATATCAGGTGCTGTTGACAGCAGATCTGTAGGATAATAATACCTGAGCATTTCATTCTCTTTGTCCTTTTCACTGTTTTCCCATCCGAATACGCTTAATGGCCACAGCCAGGAAGAAAACCATGTATCCAGTACATCTTCATCCTGTGTCCAGTTTTCAATGTCCGCCGGCGGCTCAACCTCGCAATATATTTCACCTGAAGTTTTATTGTACCAGATAGGTATCTGGTGCCCCCACCATAGCTGCCTCGAAATGCACCAGTCACGAATGTTTTCCATCCAGTGATAATATACCTTTGTAAACCTGTCAGGATAAAACTTTATCTTGCCTGACTTTACCGCTTCAAGCGCAGGTATTGCAAGCTGCTTCATGGAAACAAACCACTGCTCGGATAGATACGGCTCTATGACTGCCTTGGTTCTGTCGGATAATGCTATGTTATGTGTGAGCTCTTCTACTTTCACCAGAAGATCCTGATCTTTAAGCCTGTCAACGATCCTCTTTCTTGCTTCTGCTATCTCAAGTCCGTTAAATTCTCCGGTCAGTTCATTTAATCTTGAATCCTTGCTGAGTACTGTAACTGCTTCCAGATTATGCCTTTGTCCTACTTCAAAATCGTTAATATCATGCGCCGGAGTAATCTTCAATGCTCCTGTGCCGAAATCCTTATCAACATATTCATCGAATATCACAGGTATTAATTTATTTACGAACGGCAGCTTAACCTTCTTATTTTTAAAGCTGCTGTAACGCTTATCATCAGGATTTACTGCTACAGCTGTGTCCCCGAACATAGTTTCAGGTCTGGTTGTGGCTATGGTAATGAATTCTTCCGAATCTTCTAATTTGTACTTTATATAATATAATTTATCCGCTCTTTCTTCATACGTTATCTCATCATCACTTACGGCAGTCTGTGAAGCCGGATCCCAGTTGACTATCCTGTTGCCCCTGTATATAAGCCCTTTCTTGTAAAGGTCTACAAATACTTTTCTAACATTCAGTGAAAGACCTTCATCCAGTGTAAATCTTTCTTTTGACCAGTCTACAGAAGCGCCGAGCTTCCTGAGCTGCTTTAGGATCGTTCCCCCGTTCTTCTCCTTCCACTCCCATGTCAGATCTATGAATTTCTCCCTACCGAGATCGTACTTTGTCCTGCCTGCTTTTTCAAGTTCTTTTTCAACCATGACCTGCGTGGCAATTCCTGCATGATCCATTCCGGGAACCCAGCACACTTCATAACCCTGCATCCTTTTCCTTCTGCAGTATATGTCCTGAATAGTGTTATTCAGAATATGACCGAAATGAAGTATCCCGGTGACATTCGGAGGAGGAATTACAACTGAGAATTTTGGCTTATTCTTATCCGGGTGAGATTCATATATGCGGCTTTCTTCCCAGAATTTCTGCCACTTTAATTCTGAATTGTTGAAATCGTAATTTTTGGGGAATTCATTCATATATCAGATCAGTTCCTTTTCTGTTTTTATGTTATTTTTTAATATTTCACTTGCAAGATTTAAGTAAGCTATTGCTCCTTCAGAATCAATTTTAAACAGGCAAAGAGGCTTTCCGTAAAATGTTGACTCATTCAGTAAACTGGTATTTGGTATGACTGTGTTTAAAAGATATTTACTGTATTTTATTTTCAGTTCCCTTTCCGATATCTTGGTAACTTTAGAATCTTTTTCATACATAGTCAGTATTATTCCCTCAATTTCAAGATTAGGATTGGCTATCTCTTTTATCCATTCAAAATAATTGAACAGCCTGTCAACTGCCTCTAAGGAAAAATGTCCTGATTTGATGGGTATTAGTATTGAATCAGAAGCTACTAATGCATTTGTTGATATTCCTTTAAGTACCGGAGGACAATCAAGAATAATATAATCATAATAATTCTCAACTTCCCTGACTGCGTTCTTTAATATAAGACGGTTCTCAGAATATTTTAAAAACTTATCATGCATGTTTATGGAATATACATTCGACGGCACGAAATCCAGATACTCCAGATCTGTTCTGTGAATTGCAGACTTCAATGAATGCGTAAATGCAAAGACCTCTGCAAGACTTGCATTGATCTTGTCTGAAGTAAATCCTAATGCAATGGCTGACGCTCCGAACGGATCTATATCTATAAGCAGCGTCTTTTTCTCTGCTACTGCCAGAGATGCCGCCAGATTCACTGCAGTCGTTGTCTTTCCTACTCCGCCTTTCGGAATGCAAACCGAAATTATTTTACTCATTAATTATAGTTTAGAAAAATATATTTGATTTTTATTAATTACACAATACGGCTTGCATTGAACTTCATAACCATCAAAAGGCGTGTTTCTGCTTTTCGATTTAAATTTTGATTTATTTATAATCCACTTCTTTTTGAGGTCAAGTACTGTAATGTTTGCATGTTCCCCTTCTGATATCCTGATCTCATTTAACCTTAAAATTCCTCTGGGATTCACAGACATCTTTCTGATCATCTGTTCAAATGAAATTATACCTTCTTTTACAAGATAAGTATATACAAGCCCGATTGCTGTTTCAAGCCCGACTATACCGAATGGCGCTGCATAAAATCCCAGCTCCTTTTCATATTCCGTGTGAGGAGCATGATCTGTGCAGATAACATCAATCGTACCGTCTTTAAGTCCTTCAAGAATCTTCTCAACATCATCTGAAGTCCTGAGCGGCGGATTCATCTTTGCTGCAGTATTATATTCCAGACATTCATTCTCAGTCAGAATAAAATGATGCGGACAAACCTCGCCTGTAACATTAATATTTTTTGATTTCGCATTCCTGAGTAATTCAACACTTTTACCGCAGGAAATATGCTGAATATGGTAACGTGAATTCCTGACATATTCGGCTAAAAGTATGTCTCTCGCTATTACTGATGTTTCGCTGATCTCCGGAATTCCTTTTACTCCCATTAATGTAGAAATATATCCTTCATTCATCACGCCTTTGTTTGACAGCTTCATATCTTCACAATGCTGTATCACTACAGAATCAACCTGCGAAGTATATTCAAGTACCCTTCTCATTAATTCAGGATTTGATATGGGACTTCCGTCATCTGTAAATGCTGCTGCCCCGGATTCGGCAAGAGAAAGTATCGGAGAAAGTCTCTCCCCTTCCCTTTTATATGTTGCGCACGCGGCAATATCAACATCTGTTAATATATCATTTGTCTTTTCAAAAATGCTTTTTAAAATCACAGGGTTGTCAAGGGGAGGATCTGTATTCGGCATACATAATACTCCCGTAAATCCTCCGTTTGCAGCTGCCTCAGTACCTGTTATAATATCTTCCTTATGTGTCTGCCCGGGTTCCCTGAAATGAACATGCATATCATAAAATCCGGGCACGGTCGCTTTTCTTTTTAAATCAATTTCTCTTACGCTCTTCACTGAACTTTTTACTTTACCAATTTTCTCAATTACCCCGTCAATGATAAGTATATCAGTTACTTCCCTGATACCTTCTGCAGGCGAGAACAATTCCGTATTTTTAAGTAATATATCCAATTGAAGTTATTATTTTTTACGGTTCATCAGATCAAATACAGCGCATTTAACTGCTACGCCGTTTGTAACCTGATCAAATATCAATGACTGCTCCGAAACAGATACACCGTAATCCAGCTCAACATTAATATTCATCGGACCGGGGTGAAGGATCTTTATTCTCTTATTCAATTTTAATTTATCCATTGTGACGCCGTAATGCTTATTATACTCTTTTAGTGACGGAATTAAATTACCTGCTTCCCTTTCAAGCTGCACGCGCAGTATATTCAATACATCATTCTTCTTTATCGCCTCTTCTATATCCGTAAAGACATTGACTCCGAGTCCTTCTATGTTTTTCGGTATGAATGATTCAGGTCCGCAAACAGAAACATCCGCTCCCATTTTTATCAATCCGAATATATTCGAAAGAGCTACACGGCTGTGGGATATATCACCGGCAATGCAAACTTTTAATTTTTCAATACTGCCGAAATTTTCAGTAAGTGTAAATATATCAAGGAGTCCCTGTGTCGGATGTTCATTTGTTCCGTCTCCCGCATTTATGATCTTTGAGCCGGTATGCTTTGACAGAAAGTCAGCTGTGCCCGGAACTGAATGCCTCACAACAATATAGTCAAACTTCATCGCATCTATGTTCTTTATTGTATCAATAAGACTTTCACCTTTGCTGAATGAAGATCCTGTTTCAGAAAAATTTACTGTATCCATTCCAAGCTTTTTTTCAACCAGTTCAAATGATGTCTTTGTCCTTGTAGAATCCTCTAAAAAAAGATTAACAACGGACCTGGATTTCAGTATTCTCTCCGGCGCTTTCTTCTGAATGATCTGCTTTTTATAATATTCTGTAAGAGAGAATATATCATCAAAGTTTTTCCTCTCTAAATGTCTTAAGCCTAAAAGGTGATCCGGAAAATAATTCATTTTAAATAAATTTTACATTCCGATTAAGAAATTCCATAATACATAATCAAGTATAAGTATGGATGCAGCTGCAATAACAAATGCCTTGATCGTGGATAATCCTACTCCTTCTGCTCCGCCTTTTGTCTGAAATCCTATGAAACAACCAATTGAAGAAATAGATACTCCAAAGAAAAGAGCTTTTATTGTACCGGCATATATGTCCTTTACTTCAAGCGCTTTTTTAAATGCCCCCAGGAAAGTTTCAGCCGGAACGTCAAGAAAAACAGTTGCAACTGTATATGATCCGAATATTGCGATCGAGCTTGCATATATTACTAATATTGGCAGCATGCAGGTTGTAGCAACTATCCTCGGCATTGCAAGATATCTTACAGGACTGATTGCCATGGCTTCCAGTGCGTCTATCTGCTCGGTCACCTTCATTGTTCCTAATTCCGCTGCCATAGATGCACCGACCCTTCCCGCAAGAACTATTGCTGCTAGAACCGGTCCCAGCTCTATAATAATCGCCTTTGTAGTTGCTGATCCGAGATAGCTGTATGATATGAGTCCTTTGATCTGGTAGGCAGCCTGCCAGCATGAAACTGCTCCGGTGAAGATCCCGATAATGGTTACAAGTGCTAATGAATTCACTCCCACATGAAGCATCTGCTCTATGATCAGTTTTCTGTCCCGGATTACGCGCGGCAGATTTTTGACCACGCCGATCATAAGCAAAGAATATTGCCCTACTTCCGTGAAGAACTGAATGAACTTTCTGCCTATAAGAGATATCAACTGATTTTTATTTATGTTTATAAAATGAACACTGACTCCGTTACCTGAATTAATAACTCTTTATTAATAACTCTTTAGTTTTTGAACTTTTACCTGAAGCAGCTTATTGCCTGACTTCTTCATGATCGTCATGACAATACCTTTGTAATCAATTCTCTCATATATCTCCGGTACATGTCCTGTAACTGTCTGCAAAAAGCCGCTTAATGTCATGTACTCATCAGGATCTATAGGCAAATCTGTGCCAAATTTAGTATTAAAATCTTCAATTGACATATTTGGATTTACTAAAAATATGCCTTTTCTGTCACTCTTTATATTTGCATACGAATTATCTGATTCTGTATCATATTCATCATCAATCTCTCCGAATATTTCCTCAATTATATCCTCCAGAGTGATAAGCCCTTCAACCCCTCCGTGTTCATTTACTACAATTCCAAGATGAATATGCTTCCTCTGAAAATCTTTTAATATATCTCCGATATGCTTTGTTTCCGGAATAAAATGAACCGGTCTGATTATATCCTGAAGAACAATTACTTCCTTATGCTCTGCTGCACTGATAATATCCTTGGAATATATTACACCGATTATATTATCTACGCTGTCTTTATAAACCGGAATCCTGGAATATCCTTCATCTATCAATTTCTCGATTATTTTATCTCTGTTTTCATCTATATCTATGGCAAACATGCTGTTCCTCGGAATCATTACGTCGCCTGCTGTTTTATCGTTGAACCCGAATACTTTTTGTATTATCTCCTGCTCCGTCTCATCTATTTCTCCGGACTTAGTTCCTTCCGCTATCAGAATTCTTATCTCTTCTTCAGAATGAGATCTTTCGGATTCGCTCACAGGTTCTATCCCTGCAAATTTTAATATCCTGTTTGCTGTACCGTTAAGCAGAAGTATTGCCGGTTTGAAAATATGATAAAACAGATTCAGCGGTAGCGCGATAAATATTGATGTTTCTTTAGGATGCCTGATGGCTATGGATTTCGGCGCAAGCTCTCCAATAATTATATGCAGAAAAGTAATAAGTACAAAACCTACGGTTAAAGAAATGGTATGAACTGTATTGGGATTACTTATATTCAGTACTGAAAACAACGGCTCCAGAATTCTGGCTGTCACAGGTTCACCGATCCAGCCAAGTCCTAATGATGAGATCGTTATTCCGAACTGTGTTGCCGCCAGATACTGATCAAGATTTGAAATAAGCTTCAGCGCAAGCTTCGCTTTCCTGTTTTTGCTTATTTCTTCGGGGAGCAGCTGTGTTTTTCTTACCTTCACAAGAGCGAATTCGGCAGCAACGAACAGCGCATTGAGCATCACAAATACAAGAAGCAGAAAAAGATCAAAGAAAATAGACTTAAAGTAATCCATATATAATTATAACAAAATAATTATTTCATTATCTATCTTCAATTTAAAAGATAAATGTATGTTCATAAATATTGATAATATAAGAGAAGAAATCAGATGAGTCAAATTAAAAATGCTATTTTGCAAATATCATTTTCTTTATGTCAGAAGTGTAATTTGTTTCAAGTTTATAGAAATAAATCCCGCTCGACAATTCATTGTAATTATTTGCATTAAAATTAATGCTGTATGTTCCGGGAGTCTGATATGTATCCAAAAGTACATCAACAAATTGTCCTGTCAGACTATAAACATTTAATTTTACCTTTGTGGGTACCAATAACTGATAAGTAATAACTGTTGTGGGATTAAAAGGATTCGGATTATTCTGATTTAGTTTAAATTCCGCTACCTGCGTGATTCCGATTTTTATTTCTTCGCTGATGAGTGCTTTATTAAAGATATCATATACGCTTATTTTATAATAATAAACTCCGTTCTCCTGAGGTTTATCAGAATATGTATAATAATATGCTACCGCCGAATCATTATCATCTTTCCTTCTGAAATTTGAAAATAACACTTCTGTAAGCGGATTATATAATTCTGTTCCTGCTTTTTTGTTTTCGATCCTGAATTTGTTTAAATTAGCCGGATTGATAATGCTCCAGCTCAGCTCAACTTCTCCTCCGATGATCCGGGCATTAAAAGACCCGAACTTGTTGGATATGTTCTCATTATTTTCCGCTTTGCCTGCACTGCTAAAAAGCAGAAGTAATAAAATTAATTTGCTGAATATTTTCATAATGCTTCTATCTGTATTCCTGTAAAAAATCTAATCTCTTTTTTAATTTCTCTTTCGGAACTAGCAGTTTGTCTTTTCCGAATACTGCCTCTTCCTGACTGCTGAAAACAAGTTCGTAATCATCACTCATTACAATAGCTTCTTCCGGACAAACCTCTTCACAAAATCCGCAGAATATGCATCTGACCATATTGATTTCAAATTTTTCGGGATAACGTTCCTTTTCTCTTTCTGTTTCTCCGGCCTGTACTTCAATAGCGAGCGCAGGACATACTCTTGAACAAAGTGCGCATGCGACACATCTTTCCGTACCGTCATCTTCCTGCACCAATACAGGTCTGCCTCTGTATGAAGCCGGCGGTATCCATTTCTCTTCGGGATATTGTCTGGTGAATTTTGGTCTGAATATCTGTTTAAAGGTCAGACCTAAGCCTTTTACTATCTGCGGTATGTATGTTTGCTCGAATAATGTTAGATCTTTCTTTTTTATTATCGCCATTTAAATCGTAAATTGATTTGAACAAATATAATACAAAGATAACTAAATATTAAGGTATATTTTGATTTTGGATTTTGGATATTAGATTTTGGATCATTGCTAAATTCATGACAGAGTCTCAGACCATAGTAATTTATCAAACACAGAGTATAAACTTCCGAAGTCTTCTATCAGACTTAAAGCTGCTTCAAACTTCAAAAAAGAATTCGGAAGTTTCTCCCTCGGTTTTAAAGGATATTTCTTTCAAAACATTGGGAAACATCATACAGGGATATTCTGTATTTTTAACAAATGGGATGATTTAAATTCAAAATTCGAATTCCCGAATTCCAAATCTAACTTCTAATTGCTGAGATCTCAGGTTTTAGAGTCAGAAAAGAATAGAGTTTTTTCAGGTTCTATATGAATTATAGTGGTCTGAATTATTGTTTGGGATATTTTTTCACAAAAAAAACCCGCAGATTTGTCATTCCCGCGTGCTTTTGGCGGGAATCCAATAAACTTAAAACCGGAAAGTTATGAAAACATATTATGTGTATATAGTTGCAAGTGATAAGAATGGTACGATCTACAATGGAATGACAAATAATCTGATAAGAAGAGTTGCTCAACACAAAAGATAAGGAGACAAAAGGATTTACAGAAAAGTATAATGTGGGGAGACTTGTATGTTATGAACAAACTAATAATGTAAGAGTTGCCATTGAAAGAGAGAAACAAATAAAAAAATGGAACAGGAAATGGAAGATTAGATTGATCGAAAAGGAAAATCCGGATTGGAATGATTTGTTTTTTGAAATCGGCGGAACGGAAGAAATGCTTAATCCGAATTTTCTACTTTGAGAAAATTTTCATGATTGGATGACCCAGAGGGTACCCCCCGACAGGAGCATTCGGGAATGACAAATAATTTGTTTGTTAGATTCAATGGGGACAGAATTTATATCCAGAAATTCTTTTCCAATATAAATCATATAGCACCAAATAATATTTAGAATTATATGGAGAGATATATTTTTATAAGATCGGAGCGGGATAATTTTCTGCTGTTAAGAGAAT
>CAZLOL010000051.1:0-17783 GCA_964561045.1 uncultured Ignavibacteriaceae bacterium
ACTCAGCGAAAACGACAAATTAATTTGTAGTAAGATTAATGTTCAATAAAATTTGCAAAGTGAGTTGAATTTTGGAATTGTGGAAAAATTATGTTCATATTCGATAATTATTATCCCGAGAGTTGCCAAGCATTTGTTTATTTGCCAAGAAATACCTCTTAGTTAATCTGGTGAATAGATTACGCAAAGGCTCTTCTTTTCTTTGCTCAAAGCTTCAATCATAGAGAACTCAAATTGCAATGGTTCATATAAAATGATGATAATATTATTTTACTTTTAGTATTAATAATTAACATGAACTAATGATAAAATTTTTTGATATTATCTCTTGATTAAAAAATGAATAAATTTAATTCTGCTTCATTTATTATGTTCCAAAAATAGGACTGAATCCATTGTAAAGAGAATAATTCAAGACAAAGATATTTTTCAGGTTACACAATTGAGCAAATGTCAAAATTAGGCTGGATACATTTTTCAAAATCATTTCGGGATCGTGTTAATACCGTTCTCGATATGATGGATGAGGAAGGAATGGTAGATGAATTAGGCGTTGGAGCATTCAGAGACGCTTTTGCCGATATTTTTTTTCCCGGAATATCTACAATTCAAACCAGAGCAAAATATTTTTTCATTGTTCCCTACCTTATTCAGGATTATTTAAACCTGCCATACAATAAACAAACCGGGTTAGACAATTTTCTTTATGATGCTGAACATGAATTAATGTGGGAGTTAGCTGCAAAGTATAATTTTGAGCGTAATTCTGGAAGTGGGGTAATCGGAATTACTAAAAGACCACGAAATAGAATCGCCCGAAGACCTTCATCAATATACTGGAATGGAATCAGAAAATTGGAATTCATTAAAACAAATTTAAGCTTTAGTGAATATGCTATTAGGCTCAATGAAACAATTTCAGAAAAAATCAGTCGAAAAGTTTCTAATAAAAGTTATGAAAGTGATGATGAAGATGTTGACCTGTCATCGGGAAACAATATCAAAGTTTCTACCTACCGAAAAAACTGGAAAAATAATCCTGACATGCCGCTTGAATATGAGGAAGCTGATTTTTTTCAACAACAAATTATCAGGACTATTCCTGATTCATTATTAGGACAAATTGTAATAAACAAGAATCTCCGAAAACTTTTTTCATATTACGGAAATTTCCGGGACTTTACCAGAGCTGCTTTAAAAGAAATAATTAATGATGAATTAAGGGATAATCTGATATTGGCACATGACCTTGATTTGGTGGTTGAAGGATTGCATTGGGTTTATTCCAACGAAGTTAACAAACTTCATTATAATGACCACAGCAATTATAAAAAATGGAAAGAATGGAAAAGCGAATTATATAGTGAACTTTTAGACCTAAAGAATTTAAGAGGTGAAAGACTGATAAATATAACACCCCGAGCCGGTTATTATTCGAAAAACTTTATTATAAAAGAACTGGAAATGATTCGGCAAAAAAAAATCAATTATAAACTGATGGCTGAATTAGTAATTGAACAAGAAAAGAAAGTAAAGCAGGAAAAGTCGCGGTTCCGAACCAACTCTGAAAAGGATTTTAAGAAAGGCGAAGCTAAAAGCCTTTCTTATCTTAATTATCGTTACAACAATGCCAGAACTATAATTAATGATATTTTTAAAAGTTTGAAAAAATCCTATGCTTGATCCGAAAAGTAAAAATTGTTTTGTTGATTATAGTGATCTGTTGCAGCCTCCAAAAGGTTTTATTCTTAAAAGGGCAGTTGGCACCACATATTCACTTGATCTACAGGCACTGCTTGCAGTTCCTGTAGCAATGTTTTACAGTAAACCATTAGAAACCGATTTTGAAAAAAACGATTCACCCCTTGATGTTTTTGATGCTATTTCAAAGGCTTCAAAAATAGTAACCATATTTTGTCAGAAAGGTAAAATCCAGGTTCCCAGAAAATTCAACAAGCTTATCTGTTTTACCGAAGATTGTGTTCATGAAATATCACCTATAAATAGATATAGTTCATTTCATCCTAAATGCTGGTGGCTTTGGTTTGAAAATCCCCTTACCTGTGAAAAAGCAGTTCGGTTTTGCATAACAAGCCGAAATCTTTCCTTTGATCGCTGCTGGGATGTTTCATTTTCATTTGATGGACTGGTAACTTCAGATATTCAGCGAGAAAATAAATCTATGGTAGATATGCTTAATTATTTAAACAGCCAATCCGGTAATATCATAGAACCTGTTTATAAAAGTCAATTGTCTAAAACTGTTTTTGAAAACGATTTGAAGATTAAATCATGGAAATTTCATCCTATTGGCATAAGCAAAAAATACAATAATCCATTAGCAGATAAATATTTCAGACCTGATGTATTATTAATGATGTCACCTTTTATTCAGGAAAAATACATAATGGAAATAGCTGGAAAATCAACAGAAAAATGCTGGTTATTTTCCAGAAAATGTGAGTTACAAAAAATTGCACCGGAAGCATTTGAATATTTAAAGGAAAGTTATTGCATTCCTGATATTGTTGTTAACGGAGAATTTACGGATAATAGGGCTGATGAGATTCCGAATGCTGATCCTGATTATTTAGATCTGCATGCCAAATTATATGTCAGCAGAAAAGGAAATACAAATACCTGGTTTTTAGGTTCTGCAAATCTAACGTCACCTGCTTTTACGCGAAATATTGAATGTCTGATTGAATTGAAAACGGATGAAAATTACTACAGACCTGAGTCAATATTTAAAGAATTGGTTACAACTGATAAAGAAAATAAACTATTTGAAGAGTTTTTTCCGGATGATAAAAAAACTGCTCCTGATCAGGATAAATTAGAATCCATAATTCGAAATATAATTTATGATACAACATGTTCGGTACTTTCTGGCGTGTTAGTTCCCGATGATGCGAAAATTTACTATACTTATAATATGCGACTTGATGCAACCCTGTTACAAATTCCAAAAGATTTCAAAGTTTTTATGCGACCATGGAGTACGGAGACTGTTGCTGACCATGGTTTAAAAATAAAAACCGGAAAAGTGAACGAATTATATTTTGACCATCCGCTAAAATTGAGCCAGGTTTCCAAGTATTTCGTTTTTACAATAACATGCAAAGGTGAAAAGCAAAAAGAGTTTTTAGTGAAAGCAGAAATTGAAATAGACAACGAACAAAGGCAGGGGAAAATTCTTGCAGAGATTATAGATTCGAAAGAAAAGTTTTTGCAATATCTCCGTTTCTTACTAAGCAATTCAGGTATTGCAGATGAAATGGAAATCGTTCATCAGAATACCAATAAATCTGAATCAAATTTACCATCTGAGGCAATTTGGAATAAGTATAATCTTCCACTTTATGAAGAGCTGCTTAAATCCGCATCACAGCAGCCTCAAAAACTAAGAAGCATTAATGATTTAATTACAAAACTAAAATCGGAAGAAAATACAAAGGATTTTATATCTCCGGAGTTGAGTGAACTTTGGAATATATTTAAGAAAGTTATAAAATGAATCACAGAAAAAAAGAATTTCAGTCCTTCATTGATAAAACTTACAAAGAATTAAAGGACTTTCAACGATTAACCGTGGATTTTGTTTATGAAAAATTCTATTTACAGAAGAGAAATAAATTTTTGGTTGCTGATGAAGTTGGCTTAGGAAAAACGATAGTAGCCAAGGGCTTAATAGCAAAGGCATTTGAATCATTCAGACCAACAAAAAAAAATCCAACTTTTAATGTAATATACATTTGCTCAAATCAGGCATTAGCTCAGGAAAATCTTAAGAAGTTAAATTTTACAAATGAAAATGATTTTGTTGAGGATCCATTAAACAGATTAATATATCTGGCTTTTAAACAAGAAAAAAATAATAGTTTACTCAAATTTGATTCATTAACTCCTGCAACTTCACTTAATATTTCCAACCGTTCCGGATCAAAAAAAGAGAGAGCTGTATTATTTGCTTTACTTTCTCACTATGCTCCATTTAAGAATAGGAAAAATGGATTGAAATGGTTACTAAAGGGTGGTGTAAATATTGAAAACTGGAATATCAAAACACAAGATTACCACGCTTTCCGTAAAGAATATTTTAAACCGGAGATTTTTAAAAAATTCCGAAAAGTTTTATTTGAAACAAAGATTTCTGCAGATATTCTTCCAAATCTATTTGCATATTTAAATGAACCAAAAGGAATGAGTTTTTGGAATGGACTATTGAAATTGTGCAGCGATATTGGAAATAAGAATTATCATCTATTCTATTTCAAAAACGAAGTAATAGTTCAATTAAGACATTTACTTACAAAAATATGTCTCGAATATCTGAGTGCAGATTTAATTATACTTGATGAATTTCAACGCTATGCTGAAATACTCGGCACAAAATCAGAAGAAAAAATATCCCCGGCAATAGAATTGGCACAAGCTGTATTTGAACTTAAGAACACTAAAATATTAATGTTATCAGCTACTCCATTTAAACCTTATACAACAAGAAATGAAGAAGGAAATGAATTAGATCACTATTCTGAATTTCAACGAGTATTAAAATTTTTAATGAAAAAGCAGGGGGAAGAATTCTGGATTGAGTTTCAAAAGGACAGGCGCGAGTTTTTTAATAAAATTATTAATCCTAAGGACACTTTACTTAATTTGGATTCATCGATTAAATTAAAAAATAAATTAGAAAAGACTTTCAAGGAATGTATGATACGAACAGAGAGAAACAAGGTATCCGAGGATCAAAATGTTCTTATCAAATCTGCATTTAATAAACCATTACCGATTTCCGCTGAAGATGTAAATGACTTTATTGTGTTTGATAATTTGATTCAACGATTAAAGCAAAAACATAAATTACATATTACATCACCAATTGAATACAGCAAGTCATCTCCATTTCCTTTGTCATTTCTGGATGATTACCAACTAAAAAAAAATCTCGATGAGTATAAAGAGGATGAAGAAGTAAAAAAATATTTGAAAGAATTTAAAGCAGCATGGATTTCACTGGACGAAGTTAATGAATATAAGGCTCTCGGAAAAGGTAAGGACAGTAGTATAGTTCCAAATGCAAAAATGCAATGGCTGATTAATCAGTTAAACGACAGCGATTCCTGGAAATGGCTATGGGTTCCTCCAACTATTAACTATTACACCCCCAAAAGAATATTTCCGGAACAAACTGACTTTTGCAAAACTTTAATTTTTTCTTCCTGGAAAATGGTCCCCCGTTCAATTTCAACAATATTATCATACGAAGCAGAACGTATGGCTATGAATGCTTATAACAATCTGACAAAGAGTAAAGAAAGAGAACCATATTTTGCAGATAAGTCAGGTAAGAGAAGAAAACCGACTCCAATACTTTCATTCAAAAAGAAATCCGGAACAAATGAAAATGCATCAATGTCTTTATTTACATTAATTTATCCTTCAAAGTATTTATCAGATTTATATGATCCGGAATCTAATATTACTGATAAGTTCCCTATAGATACTATAATTAAAAATTTAGCCAAGAAAATTGAAATAAAATTTAATGAATTAGACCTTTCAAGATTTATCAAAAAAAATGGTGAGTCAGAGCGTTGGTATTGGGCGGCACCAATCTTACTGGATAAGTTTATATACAGTAAAGAATTGAATTTTGAGGATTTAATCGTTGAGATGCTAATTAATGACTCAGCAATAAATAGTAATTCATATAGGCGTGGAGAGGATATATCTGGAAGTATTAAAGATAAGCATTTAGATGAGTTATCAGATGCATTTGAAGATCCTAATAAAATTAGATTAGGAGCAATTCCGAAAAATTTATTTAATATTTTATCATTAATATGTTTGAGTTCACCAGCCAATTGCTTTCTAAGAAGTCTTAATAAGTCTATTAAAAATGCGGATTATCAGGAACTTTTTGGAGCATCCTTTTCATATGGTATTTCTAAAATTCATTTTTTCAATAAACCTGATAATATTGCTATTGTAAAATCCACACTTTCCGAGAACTCAGATTCATATTGGCTGTCAGTTATTAACTATTGTTTGGAAGGCAATCTGCAATCATCTCTTGATGAGTACATTCATTTGCTTGTTGAATCAGGTAAAGATCTTGATGATATCATTTCTCATTTTAGTGATGTACTTTCATTAACTACAAGCAGAATTAAAGTAGATGATTTGGCAAGTTTTATGAGAGGACAAACTAAAAGGATGCGGGTTCATTATGCAGTTGATTTTGGCACACAGGATTTAGAAACTGAATCCGGAACAGGACGGATAATTAACGTAAGACAGGCTTTCAACTCACCATACAGACCATTCATACTTACCTCCACTTCTATAGGACAGGAAGGTTTGGATTTTCATTATTATTGCGGCAGAGTCATGCATTGGAATTTGCCCGGTAATGCTATTGATATAGAACAAAGGGAAGGGAGAGTTAACAGATATAAAGGATTAATAATTCGTAAGAATGTTGTAAGAAAATATTTGAAAGATTTAAAACGCGGGGGCAGCAAAAAAACCCTTTGGCACGGATTATTTGATATTGCTTTAGTAAAAGAAAGCAGATCAAAGAATAAATGTGAGTTGGTTCCTTTCTGGCATGTAGAGCCGGTTGATGATATAAAAATAAAAAGGATTGTTCCTATATATCCATTTAGCCGCGACATTCAGAAATACAGGACACTTATTGATACATTAACATTTTACAGACTTACATTTGGACAACCACGACAAGAAGAGCTCGTTGAAACGCTTCAGCAATCAGGATTAAGTATGGATGAAATTAAAATACTCAAAAAAAACTTATTAATTGATTTATCGCCATAGAACTATTTAAGATAGTAGAGTTATATTTAAAAAATTTATTTAATTTTTTTACAATGAAAAGGATAAATATATTTGATTATGGATATATGGGAATTCAGGAATGATAATCCAGAACAGGGAACTTATTTTTGGATAAAGTAATTTTGATTCAAAACTTTT
Organism: uncultured Ignavibacteriaceae bacterium; assembly: GCA_964561045.1. Classification (GTDB taxonomy): domain Bacteria; phylum Bacteroidota; class Ignavibacteria; order Tepidaquicellales; family Tepidaquicellaceae; genus JAGPCH01. The sequence goes on from CAZLOL010000051.1 coordinate 7,003, forward strand.
CTCAAAAATCTTTTTTGAAGGTGACTCATTGAAGACATCAAGTTAATTTTAAATTCATTTAACTTTTTAAAATATGACATATGAAGAACTTAAAAAATTTATAAGTGAGAATATGAGAATGTCTCATATTTATCAGCCTGTAATGATAAAGTCATTACTGATAAATAATGGGAAACTTACTGATTTTCAAATTGCAGAAAACTTATTAAAATATGATGGGAGCCAAATTGAATATTACCAGAATGTTACAAATAATATGGTAGGGAAAGTTCTTAGATCCCATAATATTGTGGCCAAAGAAAAAAAATTATTATACTTTGATTGACTTTGAATCTTTGAATGAAGAACAGATTAAGAATCTAATTAAAGAGTGTGGTAAAAGAATCGATGTATTTATTCAAAAAAGGGGGAGAACAAATTTGGGAACATAGGAAAAAATCAAAAGGGTATATTCCCGGATCAATTAAGTATGAAGTTTTAAAGAGAGCTAAATTCAGATGTGAATTATGCGGTGTATCTGCAGAATACAAAGCTCTTGAAGTTGACCATATTGTTCCCAGAAATAAAGGTGGTGAAGATTCAATTTATAATTACCAGGCTCTTTGCTATACCTGTAATGCTACTAAAAGAGATAAAGATGATTCAGATTTTAGAGAAAAAATAAATTATGATCATAAGGAAAGCAGCTGCTTATTTTGCAATGAAGATAAATTTAAAATTATAAACCAGAATAATTTGAGCTATGCAGTGAGAGATAATTTTCCGGTTACTGATCTGCACACGTTGATAATCCCCAAAAGGCATATATCTTCTTACTTTGATCTTACTCAGGCAGAGATAAATTCTGTATCTCAATTATTAGAAAATGAAAAAATAAACTTAAAAAACGATGATAATTTGATAGGAGGTTTTAATATTGGAATAAATGATGGGGTAGTAGCAGGTCAGACAATTTTACACTGTCATATACATCTATTTCCAAGAAGAGCAGGAGATGTTGAGAATCCAAGAGGAGGAGTAAGACATTCGATCCCTGGAAAAGGATTTTACAATTCAAATATGTAAAATATCAAAATCATAATGAGATAGTGTAATGCTTCAACTGGTAAAAAAATTTCATAATAATTAATTTAGTATATCGAAGAACAGAAAGTAATTATTCTTAGGAGTTGATTGAGAATAATGTTCCGATAATTCAGCTCATAGAGAAATATATTGTACATGCTATTGATGTTTATAACTGGAAGAAGAAGCTATTCGAATCGGGTGCAGAAACCGTGAAGAGCAATTACTTATCTTTAAAAAACTTTTTTAACAATAACCTCCCAACTATCACCCACCCCCAATCTCCCCCAACTTCCTCACCATCCAGTTCCTTGAATAAAGTATATCCTCATAGCTTTCGATTTTTTTCATTAACAATCCGGCGAGCTCTTTCTTTGTCGCCCTGTCTTTCATGCTTTGCCTGATCTTTAAATATTCGGAAAAAAATGAAATGAACAGTTTCAGTATTTGCACATCGTATGAGTTTATTGACGTGTTCCTTTTTAGATACTGCTTCATGTTGTCAAATGCAAATGTGATCCCTGTTTCGTCATTCAGCTCGCAATAGCTCTTAAGTATCCTCATCATTGAAGTGTAATAATAATGCGCCGACCTTTTTGATACTTTGCCTGAATAAGAAATTGATCCGCGGAAATCCCCGGTTGTGAAGCAGTAGTTTGAATGGGATATGTTGCGGCAGTCATCGGTATATTCATCAGTCAGTTTGCTTTCGTATCTGTTCATGAATTCCTTAGTCCATTCAAATTCCAAACCACGACGGCAGTTTCGAGACAGTAGCGACAGGACTTTTGTCCTGCCGCGGTATGTGTCGGGATAAAAGTCCCGACACCACAATGAAAACAACGGCAGTATAAGAACGAATTACAAGCAAGAACTAGCAGAGTTAACTTTAAATTATTGTTTTTAATTAATTCTGATTGATGTATTTTATTAAAAAAAAATGGAACAGACACTTAAAGAAGAAATAATAAAAGCAATATCAACGTTACCTGATGACACTGATATTGAGAACATAATGTACAGGTTGTATGTAATTAGCAAAATTAAGAAAGGTCAAGAGGCAATATTGAAGGGACGGAAGAAGACTTTAGAGGAGCTTAAAGAAGAAGTTAAGAAATGGTAATTTGGTCCGACATTGCAATTGATGATTTAAAATCCGTTTTTAATTACATCGCTGCTGATTCGAGGAATTACGCAGAAAAACTAATAGAAATTGCAATTGAAAAATCGGAGATTCTGAATGAATTTCCAAATATGGGAAGAGTAGTACCGGAGCAAAATAGCAATAAAGTTCGTGAAGTATTTGTCTTCTCATACCGACTGATTTATCAAATCACTAATTCCGACATTGAAATACTGGCATTTATACATGGTGCAAGAGATTTAACTACCGAAGAGTTTTCAGATTTATTTTAATTCAAAACAGTTCAACCTTTTCAGACCATATTATGTGTCGGGGACAAAAGTCGCGAAACAACAGCAAATATAAATCATGTAATTGTCTGAACCTTGATTAGAAAGATTAAAAGATTACCATGATTAAATAATTCAAAGATTCAAAGTAATAATCAGTGAATTAGTTATTCAAAGATTCAAAGCAATAATCAATATATCATGTAAATCAGGAAAATCAAGGTTCAGACAATAAATACCGTGACGGCGGGACTTTCGTCCTCCACGATAGGTGTCGGGACAAAAGTCCCGACACCACAACCAATGAACATAATAAAGATACATCAATAATGAATAAAAATCCAATAAATCCTCAAATCCCGTAAATCCTGATTCAGACATTTTTTACCGGGCGTTTGTATTACCTAAGCGAATGGTCCACGGAGATTGGGAACTAGAATGCTAAACGTAATCCTGATAATCCTCAAATCCTGTAAAACCATCCCCAATATCTCAAATCTCCCCCAACTTCCTCACCATCCAGTTCCTTGAATAAAGTATATCCTCATAACTTTCGATTTTTTTTATTAACAACCCGGCGAGTTCTTTCTTTGTCGCCCTGTCTTTTACGCTTTGCCTGATCTTTAAATATTCGGAAAAGAATGATATGAACGGTTTCAGTATCCGTTCATCATAAGAATTGATTGACGTGTTCCTTTTTAAATACTGCTTCATGTTGTCAAATGCAAATGAAATCCCTGTTTCGTCATTCAGCTCGCAATAGCTCTTCAGTATCCTCATCATTGAAGTGTAATAATAATGCGCCGACCTTTTTGATACTTTGCCTGAATAAGAAATTGATCCGCGGAAATCCCCGGTTGTGAAGCAGTAGTTTGAATGGGATATGTTGCGGCAGTCATCGGTATATTCATCAGTCAGTTTGCTTTCGTATCTGTTCATGAATTCCTTAGTCCATTTAAATTTTCTTAACGAACAGCCGAGGTTGACGATTACCATGTAATCCCTCTGTAGAGACGCCCAAACTATATGCGCTTCAAGATTCATAATAATTTCATTGCAAAAACTCTTTGTTTTCGAACTTTTACTGAAGGATACTTCAATTTTTCAATTGTTAGTGTTCATTTCTTTTGTGTCAGACTCCGTTTCGTTCGTGTCAGTGCCCGTTTCGCTCATGTCAGTCGCCGTTTCGCTCGTGTCAGCCGCCATTTCTTTTATGCTACTGAAAAATACTTCAATGTCAGTGTTCATTTCGCTCGTGTCAGTATTCATTCCATTGATGTCAGAACTCATTCTATTTTTGTCTTTCTTCAATTCTCTATAGTCAGATATTATTCCAAAAATGTCGGAAGTCATTGCACTTATGTCAGAATGCTTGTTTTCATTTTCAGGAGAAAAAACATTCGTGCCTTATTATTTTCTGATAATGCTCACAATCATTTTTCCCTTGTCTTACTTCTTTACAAAAAAGTCCGGAAACTATTCCTTTTTGTCACTATCCATTTCATCAGAGCCTGATATTAAAATTTCATTGCAGGAAATCTGTACCCTGATTTCAAAATGCTTAGTAACACAGACATAAAATATTTTAAAATAATCCGGGTTGAGAGAATTATCAGTTGTTTCTATACAGATTTTTATCATAAGCTGTTGCTTCTTAGCGGTTGAATCAGAAGAACATTTTAATAAAGAACTATTCAATTTATTAATACTAAACTATGGAAATTAATATTTACGCGCAAACATCATTTCACGGTGTTACCTTCTCCGCAAAGTTAACTGCATTATTATAGACCAATGTCAGATCACTTAAATCAACAGCATTATCTCCGTTGACATCATTCATAACATATCCTGTTAAGAAATTTACGGCATCGTTGTAAACTGTAGTGACATCTGCCAGATCAACACTTCCGTTTTGATTCACATCTCCGCTGTAAATTGCATATCGAAGAGGTGATGCATCAATCTGTATCATGTTACTTCCGAATGCCTGTGATATAGAAGAAGTAAAGTTAAAATCAGCCGGTGCTGTTCTTGATAAAGCTACCGCAGTATTACTCCAGGTCTCAATAGAATTCCTGTGCTTTACTGCTAAATAATAATTCCCGTTTGCAGCATTGCCGAATTTAAATGTTGCTGTCCCGTCTGAAGCTGCAATTACTATTGAAACATCAGCGACAGCAAAAGGCGAGCTCGCATTTCTTAACTCAACCGTAACAGAATCACTCACCTGTGAATTACTTCCGGAATTGTAAAATCCTTCTATGAACATTGTAAGGTTCAGTGTCATGTTCGGACTTTCGGCAACTGCAACCGGACTCTTGTTATTATGAATGTCCTGTGCAACTATGAAGTAGTAATACACTCCGCTTAAAGGAGATGTATCAAAATAAGTTGAGTCAGATGTGGTTGCAAATACAGGTTCAGTATCCGGATCAATAGTTGGTGAAGCGCTTCTGTATAAAATATAATTCAGCAAATCCGGAGCATTGCTGCGTTTCCAGTTCAGCGCAATATTGCTTAATACCGGTGCAGCGGTAAACGGCGACACCATAAGCGGAGCAATGTTATCAACACTTCTGCCGGAGAGAATATTTGACTTCCAGCTCATTTCAGGGTTGTATGTTAATGCTGTTACTCTATAATATAGTGAACCGATATTTCCTGAAATTGAATCAAACGGAGTGTTGTCAATGAATGCATAAAACGATTCTTTCGTTGCGGGAATGTTTGCAATATTTTCCCAATAAAATCCTCCTGTGCCGGGAGGATCGCTTCTTTGTATAAGATAATCTGTGATGATGTTTGTTCCAGCGGCGTCATACGAACTGCGCGTCCATTTCAATTTCACTTTCCCGCCCTGATCATTCGGAACATCTTTTACACTTTGCAAAAGCGGTTTAACTGAAGGAGCGGATGAAAGATATAGATAAGCGGCACCTGATGCATTCCATGTATTTGCTCCGGCAATAATATCAGACAATCCGTCGCCGTTTACATCACCTCCGCCTGAAAGAGAGTAACCGAGTCTTTCATCACTAATATTGCTTTGCATTAAAATATCGTGATCATTGTCAGGTACTGAGCTGCCGAAATAAACAAATGCCCTTCCCGAATTACTGTTGTAAGTATATTCTCCAATAACTAAGTCATCAAAGCCGTCATTGTTTACATCACCTGCGACGGAAAGGGAATATGCATATTGATATTCCGAGTTTTTGTAAAATTGAAGATCACTTGCATTATCGAAAAATGAACTTCCATAATAAAGATAAGCTTTTCCACTTTCATAACCCGGAATTCCTTCACCAAATACAGCGCCAACAATGACATCGTCAAATCCGTCGCCATTGAAATCGCCTGCGCTCGAGATGCTGTGTCCAAATCTGTCATATGAAGATTCACCAACTAAAAAAATATTTCCGCCCTGACCTCCGGGGTAAACAGTTACCAGTCCTCTTGCTGTATCATATCCTGGAGCAGAGGCAGCAAACTCGGCTAATCCATCTCCGTTTATATCACCAACAAGACTGACACAAAAACCAAATTGATCTTCCGGATCATATCCTGAATATCCGAAATCAGCTGTACTGTCTATAGACGTTCCCCCAAGATAAACATTTACGTATCCTCTGTCAGCGTTTGCTCCGATTGCACCTGCAACTACATCACCATATCCGTCATTATTGTAATCACCTGCCGAAGAAACCGAATAACCTAATCGCCATAAATTTGATGGACCTGTATCATACATATCGGCAATTGTGTCCATAGAAGAACCTCCATAATAAATATATATTCTGCCTTTACCATTATCATAATCCGGAGACCCGACTATCACATCATTATATCCATCAGCATTAACATCACCTGCGGATGCTACTGACCAGCCAAACCAGCCGTTGTTCACCGGACCTGTGATAACTCTATCCGGAATCGTATCCGGATTTGATGAACCAAAGAAAATGTAAATCCGACCGTTTGCAAAATTACCATAAGCCGGAGCTCCTGCTATATAATCATCAAAACCGTCTCCATTTACATCACCGGCATTAGCAACAGAATAGCCGAGCTCGCTTTGAAATTCTCCCGTCGCTCTTACATCAGGCATGTCATTACCTGATAATGTATTTTTATAAATGTAAACTCTGCCTTTATTTGAACTGTGACCGTAAGCGCCAACAAGCATGTCACTATAGCCATCGCCGTTGAAATCGCTTCCTCCTGAAACAGAAAATCCAAAGAAGTTGCTTGTTGCTTCTCCGTTAAAACTCATATCATAAATACTGTTCATAGATGTACCGCCAAAATAGACGTAAGCTTTCCCTGTACTTCCTGCATAAGTTTGCGCGCCGATGATAATATCTCCGTATCCGTCTCCGTTCACATCTCCCGCAGATGAAATTCCTCTGCCGAAATTATTGCCTGCGCTTTCTCCGGTCAGAACTACATCGGCAACATTATCCATAGAACTGGTTCCGTAATGCACATAAACTCTGCCAACACTCGTCAGATAACCCGGTGCTGCAATAAGCAAATCCGAAAAACCGTCACCGTTTACATCTCCTGCATCCGATACACTTTGTCCGAGTAAATTACTTGAAGCTTCACCTGAAAAAGTAACGTCAACCAATGTATCCATGTTTGCCGCGCCAAAATATAAGTATGCTCTTCCCTGAAATGAACTCACTGCATAAGCGCCGATCAGCACATCCGAATATCCGTCGCCATTAACATCACCAGCACCTGACAAAGAAAATCCGAAGAAACCTCCCGACACTGCGCCCTGCAATGTTTTATCAGCAGTATTGTCCATGTTCATTCCTCCATAATAAATGTAAGCCCTTCCGGTGTTTGATGAATAAGTATGACCGCTTACGATCACATCTGAATATCCGTCACCGTTGATATCACCGGCTGATGAAACTGAATATCCAAAGCTTAAAGTTGATGGTCCCGTGAGAATAACATCGGCAATATTATCCATACTATATCCCCCGAAATAAATGTAAGCTCGTCCGGTATTGGAAGAATATCCGTAAGCTCCCACAATCACATCCTGAAATCCATCGCTGTTCACGTCACCTGCGCCGGCAACCGAAATTCCGAAATAATTATTTGATGCTTCTCCGTTCAGGATTAAGTCTACGGCAGAATTCATAATTACCCCGCCGAAATAAATATATACTCTTCCTGTGTTTGAATTAGTAAGATGAGCACCGACTAATATGTCGTCATTGCCGTCGCCATTCAGGTCGCCGCAATCAGCTATTGCATTTCCGAATCTCTGCGAAGCGACATTTCCTGTAAGCGTCAACTGGCTCAGGGCATCGGTTTGATTTTCAGATTCTTTCTGTCCCGTAATCTGTCCCTGAGCAGAATGAAAAAGTATTAAACCTATCAGTATAAATATTATTTTCATTTTGGGTTACCTTTCAGTTTATAAATTTTTTATTTTCAAAAAAAGCGGAGCTTACCATTCCCTGTATTCCGGGAGAGAATGAAGAGGGGAGGAATCACTCCGCAATATTTCCATTAAAATAATTGTTATTAAACTCTCTCCCGGAGAGTAAATTCAATTCAATTTAAATCCGATATAAATTTTATTCAAAGAAATATTAGGCAAAATGTTACCTGATTTTACAGTTGTGTCATTACTTTTTAAGTTAAAAATCCTATTTTTAGATAAATAATTGAACAATTACAGTATTATAATGAGACCTGATTTATGAAGAATTCCAGGATAATAATGCTTCTTAAAACATTTTCCGGGGCTGAGATCAAGGAGTTTGAAAAATTTTTAAATTCCCCGTTCTCAGGTTGCAGAAAGTTTGTAATTAACTTTTATAAAGTTCTAAAAAAATATTATCCCGAATTCAGGGATACGGATATTGAAAAAGAAAAACTGTTCAGAAAACTTTATGCGGGTAAAAAATTCAATGAACCTTTATTAAGAAGAATGACATCGGACCTTATAAAATATTCCGAAGAATACCTGAGGTATAAAAATTTTAAAGGCAATAGTCTGTATTACAATGCAGCATTGCTTAACGAACTAAGGATGAGAAAGCTGGAAAATATTTTTACAAACAAGTATGACAATTTAATGAAGAAGTCTGAAAATCAAAAAACCATCAGTCCGATGAATCTTCTCGAGAATTATATTCTTAACTCTGAAATGCATCAGTTCAGAACTGTTATCAGAGACAGGAAAATGTATGAATCTTTTGAGAAGTCCACCGATGCTGCCATCGTATTATTTGTCAGCTCTTTATACTCATACATTAATCATGTCAGTTCATTCTCAAATGAGTATAAGCCGCATTCTCAGCTTGCCCATTTGTTCTCACAAAATTTTGATTTACGGTCTTTTCTGAAGTCAACAGAGAACAGCAAAAGCATTTACAAAGATTATATAATCATGATTTGCCTCTGCCACATTATAATGGATGACAGAAACGACATTGATAATTATAACAGGCTTAAAAATTTAATCGAAAAAAAAACAGGTATTTTCAATGAATTCGATTTATCCAATTGCCTTATAATAATGTCCAGGTTCTGCACATATCAGAATCTTCATTATGACAATCTGTTTTCAAAAGAGCAGCTGAGATTATTTAATATCTATCTTGATAGAAAATATTTTCTGTTGAATTCAAATTATTTACAGCTGACATTTTGCAGAAATCTGGTCAGTATTTGTAAAAATCTTGGCAGAATGGATTCAATAAAAGCATTCATCAAAAACTTCAGTGATTATTTTGATAAAGAATATAAAGAGGATTTTATTAATTACTGCAATGCTTTATTGCTATTCTCTGCAGGGAAATATGAACGATCACTTGAACATGCCATGAAGGTGAATATTGACAAACCTGTATTTAAAAAAGATATTAAGATCATTAAGATGAAAATTTATTTTGAACTCGGATATACCGAATCACTTTACTCTGAACTGGATTCATTCCGTCATTTCCTGGCCAATGCAAAGACTGTTAAAAAAGAAATATTAAAGCGTGGTAATAACTTTGCCCGCTTCCTTTCAAAAATCTCACGACTGAAAGAATTAAAAAATAAAAGCGAACTTTTGATCATAAAAAAGCAGATTGAAGAGGAAACCTGCGTTAATGAAAAATCGTGGATTATTCAGAAATTAACAGAACTATAGTAATTAGAAGGTTTAAACATTTTAAATAATTAATTGACTATAAAATTTATTAAACATGTACTCATTTATAATTTAAAATTTTAATTAATGAAGTCATCTCATTTCCAATCATAACTACCGAATAACAGATGGCTCAGATTTTTAATCAATATCTAAAAACCGTAAATCTAAAATCTAAAATCTTTTAATTATCAAATCAGAAATCCCAAATTCCAAATGAATTCACGGAATCACCCTTGCAACAAAATTAGCAGAGTTATTATAAACTAAAGTTATATCCGTCAGATCAACAACGTTATCTCCGGTTACATCAGTTACAACATATCCTGTCAGGAAATTTACTGAACCATTATAAACTGCTGCAATATCTGTCAGATCAACGCTCCCGCTTTGATTTACATCTTCGCATTAAATTCCAAATCTGACTGGTGAAGCATCTATCTGTTTTTGATTATTTCCAAATGACTGCGATGCGGATGAAGTAAAATTAAATCCTGCATGGTAAATGTTCCTGTGAAGGGTAAAATTGTTTTGAAAGCAGCAGATGTATCTGTTTCGGTGTCAGGATAAAATTCAAATCTTATTTCTTATCCGTCCTGAATCCCGGCTCAGTTTCTTAGCCATTGCTCATTCAGCATCGTTTTGGAATCATCGCTGAAGTGAAACCTCTCAGCGTCAACCAGGTTCAGTTTCACAATGCCTTTCAGCTCCAATGTCTCGCCATTCCTGATAACCTTTGCCGTATATGGATTTCCTTCAGTCAGCTTGTAACCCATGATGGCAACAAGCTTGCCTGCTTCAGATCCTTCAATCCTGACGCCATACATTTCAACGATCTCATCATTGTTTTTAAAGCCGATCGCTTTGAGGAATTCATTTTTTCCGTCAAGTGTATTTGCATACGCTTTGTTGGTCTCCGGATCTATTCTGTAATAGCTCTTTCCATTAACAGCCAGGGCGATTGTGACCGGCTTCTTTATCTTCTCAAGGACTATACCAATGCCAAAGAAAAATTCCGACTGTTGAAACTGTCCCTCCTGACCAAGCATTCAATTGATAACCGGTAAATGTTACAGAAGAAAATAAAGGTCCGGGTATGAATTGTCCTATAGCAATCGCATCAATGAGTTGC
>CAZLOL010000052.1:0-17696 GCA_964561045.1 uncultured Ignavibacteriaceae bacterium
AACTTGATAAACTTGATAAACTTGATGAACTTAGTGAACTTGATGAACTGATAAATAAATTCTCTTTAAAAGATTTTATGAATTAGCTATATTGTTTATTAAATTTTATAAACTTAAAAAATTACAATTAAATGACAAACGCAGAAATAGAAGTAAAAGTAAAACAGGCAGTTGTAGACAAATTAGGTGTAGAAGAATCAAAAGTAACAACTGATGCATCTTTCATAAATGATCTGGGTGCTGATTCACTTGACACAGTGGAGCTTGTAATGAAATTTGAGGAAGAATTTGACATAAAGATCCCTGATGAAGATGCTGAAAAGATCCAGAAAGTCGGTGATGCAGTAACATACATTTCTGAAAAAATTGCCGCAAAATAAATATTAATCTTATTTATTATAAATGAAGCGAAGAGTTGTAGTAACCGGTCTTGGCATTGTAAGCCCTATAGGATTAAATGTTAATGACTACTGGACAAGTCTTATATCGGGAAAAAGCGGTGTTGATAATATAACTTATTTTGACACAACAAATTTCGATACAAAATTTGCTGCAGAGCTTAAGGGATTTGATCCGTTGAATTATATGGACAGAAAGCTCAGTCAGAGAGTGGATCCATTTACACAATATGCACTGGCAGCTTCCGGAGAAGCCATGAAAGATTCAGGTTTAGATCTTGATAAGATCGATCATGAAAGAGCCGGTGTTGTATATGGTTCCGGTATCGGGGGAATGTGGACATATCACAACCAGCAGACAAACCTGTATAAGAGAGACGGAAATCCCGACAGAGTGAGTCCGTTTTTTATTCCGATGCTGATCGCCGATATTGCGGCAGGAAGGATCTCAATGAAATACGGTTTGAAAGGACCAAATTATGCAACTATTTCAGCTTGTACCACATCAGCGCATTCAATAGCAGATTCAGTAATGCTTATAGAGCGCGGGGATGCGGATATTATGGTAACCGGAGGATCAGAAGCGGTCATATGTCCTATGGGTGTAGCCGGATTCAATGCAATGAAAGCTTTGTCAACCAGAAATGATGCTCCTCAGAAAGCATCCAGACCATTTGAAAAGAACAGGGATGGATTTGTAATGGGAGAAGGAGGCGCTACACTGGTTATAGAAGAGCTTGAATTTGCCAAAGCAAGAGGTGCAAAGATATATGCTGAGATCAGCGGATTCGGTTTGACGGCAGATGCATTTCATATTACCGAACCTGCCCCTGAAGGAGAAGGGATAGGAAGGGCTATGAAAGTTGCAATAAAAAATTCCGGCCTGACCATAAACGATATTGATGTGATTAATGCTCACGGAACTTCAACGTATTATAACGACAAGAATGAAAGCCTGGCAATTAAGAATGTTTTCGGTGAAATAGCTTACAAAATTCCTGTACATTCAATAAAATCCATGATCGGTCATTTACTGGGAGCCGCAGGCGCAATCGAAGCCATAGCCGCAATTCTTACAATCAACAACGGAATAATTCCCCCAACAATAAACTACGAAGAAAAAGACCCCGAATGCGATTTAAATTATGTAGTAAATACAGCATTAAAAAAAGATGTAAAAACAGTTTTGTCAGAAAATTCAGGATTCGGAGGTCACAACACAGCAATAGTGTTTAAAAAATACGAAGAATAAATTTCGTATAAGCTATCTGTAAAAATTATGCTCGATCTATTTAAGAAACGACTGAAAAAACTCTTTCCTTTTTATAAGGAAAAAAAGACTGAAGAAGAAAAAATTTCAAATGCAATTTTCCAGATTGATTTTGAAGGTCTTCAGAAGGCAATACATTATAAAATAATTGACAAAAATTATTTCATAACTGCGCTTACTCACCGTTCATTTCTAAAGGTAAAAAGCAATCCTTTAAAGATAGGAATCATTTCCAATGAACGCCTGGAGTTTCTCGGGGATGCAGTTCTTGATCTTGTAGTAGCGGAATACTTATTCAAGAATTTTCCACTGAATGAAGAAGGAGACCTGACAAAGTTCAGATCTATACTTGTTAATAAAAAATTCCTTGCCGAAAGAGCAAAGAACATCGGACTGGGAAATTTTTTGCTTGCATCTTTTACAGCAAAGAAATCAATTGATGAAGGATATGATACTATACTTTCCGATGCATATGAATCTCTTATTGGGGCTGTTTTCATGGATTCAGGATATGATTCCGCAAAGGAATTTCTGAATGAGGAGATATTCAAAAAACTGGATATCAAATGGTTAAATCAGTTTGACGAGAATCATAAAAGTAAATTCCTTGAATATGTTCAGGCTCATACTGATTTTATTCCTGAATATTCAATTATCAAAGAGGAAGGACCGGAGCATAACAAACTGTTCACCGTTGAAGTATTTGTTAATAAAAGAAGCCTAGGCATAGGCAAAGGAAAATCAAAGAAGCAAGCAGAACAGGAAGCCGCGAAAAATGCTCTGAATCATCTGGACGTTCTCGAAAAAATGGGATTAACCAAAAAGAGATCTCTTAATTGATTTATAAGATTGAGCATTGACATTATAAAATACTAACAATATATTTGTACATCTTATTTATTAAATTAAAAACAGGGAAATAATTATAGAGATTTGTTATTAATTCATTAAAAAAATTTCAAAATCTCTATGTATATAAACTCCTGCGAAAGCCATTTTTTAAAGATGCTGTTATAAATCTTTAGGAAATGGTTTTTATTTTTATAAATTTAATCAAAGATATTGTAATTTTTTTGAATAATAATTGTTAATTTACTTACAAACTTATCAGAAATTAACAAACTCCATACATAACATGAGACTAAAATTCATAATACATTCAAACAGGATCTTTTTTCTTTTTCTTCAATTTGTATTTTCAATTCTGATATTAGAAGCAGGATATTCTCAAAAGAATGTAGTCAATAATAACGCCGGCAATTCTGATTACCGTATTCTGAATTCAACCGAATCATATATTGAAATTGAATTTTATCCCTCTTATGTCAGTGAAACTGATTTTGCTAATTCCATTAGCAATAACAGTTTGTACGGAAGTCCTGACGTAAAACTAAGATCATTTCCATTGTTTTTTCCCGGCAGTACCGGCAACAGGGCAGAGATAATTGATTCAAAATACGAGGAAATTCAGAATATAGAAATTTTACCCGTTCCGACAATAAAGATCTCAAAGAACAAAGACGGAGTTGATCCTATATTTAACAAAGATGAAAAAGTTTACAATCAAAGCAAACTCTTTCCGGGTGAGGCAGCTTATATAAAAAACTCCGGAGCGCTCAGAAACAGATATTTTGGATATTTGTATTTATATCCTGTTCAGTTTAATCCCGCAACAAATTCGATTCGAAAATACAGTTATATAAGAGTCCGAGTAACATTTTCAGGATCTCCGGTATACCTGAATAAATCATTAAACAAAGAGGAAAGAATTTTTCTTCATAATACGGCAATAAATTCCGCCGAAGCCAATAACTGGTCAACAATGGAGTTTTATTCTCAAAAAGATAACGGAATTGAAAACAGCGTGCTTGCATCAGGTGATTTCTATAAAATGGAAATAAAAGAGACAGGAATGTTCAGGTTAGATAAGAATTTTTTTCAGGGTACAGGTATAAACTTCGGAAATATAAATCCCAAAACTATAAAGATTTACGGAAACGGCGGTGCAGAACTTCCTTATGACAATTCCATTTCAGCTCCAACTGACCTTATTGAAAACAGGATATTTGTTTCAGGAGAAGATGACGGACAATTCAATGATAATGATTATATATTATTCTATGGTAAAAGCCCCAATGACTGGAAATATGATCCTGTACGCAGGGTACACACACATACGATCAATCATTATTCAAAAGTAAACTATTACTGGTTTACTTTCGGCGGAGCAAACGGAATCAGGATGGATATCCAGAATTCACCGAATGTTAATGGATTATCTCCTCTGGCATATTTCAAAGACAGAATTTTTGAAGAACCTGAAGTTAATAATCTGGGTTCCACCGGGTTATTATGGGTAAGTCAGAGAATCAGCATAAATGAAAGCTTTACATTTAATAAAGAATTAAAGGGATATATAAACGGAAGCAATGTAAATTTCAGATTCCGTTTCGGAAATGGTTCATTTTTTCCGGAGACATGGAGACTTGAAGATCTCAGTTCTTCATTTTTAACAAATCAGTATGTACCCCAGCTGTTTGATGGTTTTTCACATATTAATCTTTCAAATATCGGAGACAATGAATTCGGAGTTTCATATCCATTATCAGCGGGCAGGAATAATGTTAACTTCAAGGCATCCCTGAGATCGCAGGACGGTAACTCTCCGAATGTAGCTGGGTATTATGATTTTTATGAGATTTTATATGACAGATCTTTTACTGCAGATAATAATGTTCTGAGGTTTAATTCACCTGACACTAATGCTACTTTAGAATACCAGATCAATAATTTCACCTCTACTGATATATCAAACATAAAGATCTTTGATGTTTCACAGCAGGATAATGTCAGTCTGATTAGCCCTATGTCTCTGTCTAACGGCACATTAAGGTTTCAGGCAACCATAACTGAGGGAAGTCCCAGGGAATTCATTACAGTCGGAGGAAATAATTATAAGACACCATCTTCTATATCAGGCAGAGTGCCCAACCAGAACTTAAAAGGAGATCTGACATCGGGGAGCAGTTTTATAATATTTACACCTAAAGAATTTATTGCAGCTGCAAACAGGCTTAAATCCCAGAGAGAAAGACCCGGAGCAAATTATCTTAAGACAACAGTAGTAGAGGCAGAAAAAATATATAATGAATTTTCAGGAGGATTACAGGACCCGGTAGCAGTCAGAAATTTTTTGAAATATGCATTTAATAACTGGGATGAAAGACCGGTTTATGTATTATTTTTCGGAGACGGAAGTTATGATTACAAGAATATTTATAATTTATATAACGGTTCACTTAAAAACTGGATACTTCCCATCGAGAAAAACTCTAATTTTTCAAATGATGTAGACAGTTATTGCTCTGATGATTATATAGTAGAAATAAATGAAAATTATTCCGAGCCAAGTGGCATAGCCATAACCGATTTTAGTTCAGGAAGACTAAATGTTAATTCTCCGGATGAAGCTAACACTGCAGTTGATAAAATAATAAGTTATGAAGATCCTGCGACATTCGATAAATGGAGAAACATTGCAACTTATGTGGCAGATGACGGATGGACAACTGAGAACACCGGAGGACAGGAAGGAAGTCTGCATACAGATCAGTGTGAAGATGTTGCACAAAACCATACTCCGAATTATGTTAAGAAGAACAAGATATATACCGTAAGTTATCCGTCCGAATTTACTCCTCAGGGAAGGAGAAAACCTTCTGTCAATACTGAAATTATAAAAAGCTGGAATGAAGGAAGGCTTATTATGAATTATACAGGACACGGCAGTACTGACCTCTGGGCACATGAGCATATATTCGAAAGACAGGTAAGTATTCCTCAGCTTAATAATAAAGATAAATATCCGTTCCTTACAATTGCAAGCTGTGACCTTGCAAGATGGGATGACCCTTATAATTTAAGCGCCGGAGAACAGTTGGTCACGCTTAAGGACAAGGGAGCTATAGGAGTATCAGCAGCCGTAAGACCTGTTTACAGCGTTCCAAATGCGATATATAATAATAAATTATATGATAATCTTTTTAAATCCGATACACTTGGTCAGAGAATAAGATTCGGTAAAGCTGTTTTCAATACAAAGCAGGAGCTTTACTATGAAAACGACCTGAAATTCGCTTTAATATGCGATCCGACAATAAGACTTGGAGTTCCTCAATACAGAACAAAAATAGACAGTATAAATAATGTATCCGGTGACAGTGTATTCGAAATGAAATCACTTCAGAAAGTTAAAGTTGCAGGAAGTGTTTTAAAATCAGATTCTTCATTCTGGTCGGACTATAACGGAAGCATAGAGCTTCAGGTATATGATGTTGATAAAATTATTTCTTATGTGGATTACGGATACACTTTTAATTTCAAGGTAATAGGCGGAATAATTTATTCGGGTAAAACAAATGTTATAAACGGGAAATGGACGATCGATTTCGTCGTCCCTAAGGATATATCTTACAATCCGGGCAGAGGCAAGATGATCGCTTATTTTAAAAATAATTCATCTGACGGACTGGGATATACGGATAATTTCATTATGAACGGAATAGACAGTAATGCAGCAGCAGATTCCACCGGTCCTGCGATAAGCATTTATCTGGGAAGCAGGAATTTTAGGTCCGGGGATCTTGTAAACCAAAACCCTAAACTTATAGCTGAATTCAATGATGATAACGGAATAAACCTGACCGGAACTATAGGTCATAAGATAGAAGCAATTATAAATGATGATGAGAACAACAAGATTGATCTCACACCATATTACACAAGCAATCAGAATTTTCAAACCGGAACAGCAGAGTATCAGTTGGAAAATCTTGCAGACGGAAATTACAAAATTGAGATAATTGCATGGGATACTTATAACAATTACAGCTCGTCTATTATTGACTTTACAGTTAAAAGCAACGCCGAGTTTGCTCTGGAAAATGTTTATAATTATCCTAATCCAATGCAGGACAACACAAATTTCATTTTCCAGCATAATTCAGATGAGACATTAACGGCTACCATTGATATTTATACAGTGAGTGGAAGATTAATAAAAGAATTGAATAAAACTAATATTACAGATAAATTCGTTTCTTTGGAATGGAACGGCTTAGACTCCGATGGCGATGCTATTGCCAACGGAACTTATTTATATAAAGTATTAATAAAATCAGAAAACGGTAATTTTTCAAAAAGCGTTACAGGGAAATTAGCCAAGTTAAAATAAAACGAAGGAGAATCATTTAATGTTCAAAAAAACATTCGCATATTTATGCGTGAGTTTAGTAACTATAAGTTTATTTACTTTCAACAGTAATGAACTTTATTCACAAACGGCTATTTCAACAGGAGTTCCTTTTCTGCTTATAGGACCTAATTCAAGATTTGGAGCTATGGGTGAAACCGGAACAGCTATTGCAGACGATGCTACGGCAATGCACTGGAATCCTTCCGGACTGGCTTATCAAAAGAAATACACTGAAATTAACTTTACTCATTCTCCATGGCTTGCCGGTTTAAATATCGGCGATCTGTTCTATGATTATATTGCCGGCAGATCATATGTTAAAAGTATAGACGGAACTATCGGAGCATCCATTACATATCTGAACATCGGTGAAGTTATTGTAACAGATGAATTCGGGAATGCCCAGCCGGATAGGAATTACAAGGCATATGAAATGGCATTATCAGTCGGTTATGCTACTCAATTCGGAAAAGACTGGGCCGGCGGAGTTACAGGTTCATTTATATACAGCAGACTTTCTCCGAATGATTTTAATGTAGCAGGAGAAAAAGGAACAGGAACAGGAATTTCTGCGGCATTAGGATTATCAACATTATTCAAACCAATGAGCGGTTCAAAATTCTTTGCAAAGAAATTTACATTCGGAGCTAACCTGTCAAACATGGGTCCAAATATATCTTATGTAGATGCCGCTCAGGCAGATCCGCTTCCTCAGAATCTGAGACTCGGAATAGGATATGATGTTCTTGAATCAAAGTTTAATTCTCTGGTTCTTACAGTTGATTTTACAAAACTACTTGTTAACAGAACCTTATCAGATACTGTAAACGGAGTTTATGTTCCCGGTGAAGTTGATCCTTTCTATGAAGCATTATTTACATCCTGGGGAGACGGATTACAGTCAATTCAAACCTCGATCGGCGCTGAATACTGGTACGGAAGTCCGCGCTTGATCGCTTTGAGAGGCGGTTACTTTTATGAAGATCCTTCTTACGGTAACAGAAAATTTTTCACACTTGGAGCCGGTATAAGATATGATCTTTACGGATTTGATTTTGCTTACATTAGTACAATTGAAGAAACTCATCCGCTTGCAAATACTCTTAGATTTGGATTACAGGTTTCATTCTAAAAAATAATTGAGATTACTTAAAAAAACAGCCATAGTTCAGAATAACGAGCTATGGCTTTTATATACAAATAATTCCGTAAATGACTTTTAAAAAAATATTCTTCATAGCAATACTTGCAATACTGGTTTCTGATCTTTCATTTTCTCAGGATAAAAAAAATACATATTCATTATCTCACCCGATTAAATTCGGGAAGGAAAACGTCTATTCTGACCGAAAGGATTTCAAACCGGGTGTTGATTCATTTAAAGTTGTAGCCATTTTAGTTCAGTTTGTAGAAGACAATGACCCCCGGACTTCGGGCAACGGCTTATTCGATCTCTCAAATAAATACTATAATCCGGCAACTCAAATGGATACCGTGATTGACTCCCCTCCTTATGACAGCGCATATTTTGCAGATCATCTGAAATTTCTGAAAAATTATTTCAGCAAGTCTTCAAAAGGAAAACTGAATATAAGCTATGACCTATACGGTGAGGTTATAAATCTTCCGCAGCAGATGCAGTATTATTCACCTCAGCCAAATGAATCAAATATAAAGCTCGGTTATCTTTATCAGGATTCATGGGCAAGAGCAGACAGTTTTATAAATTTAGCAGGTTATAATGAAAACAACACCGCCTTTGTTATCTTTCATGCCGGAGTAGGCCGGGATGTAGATCTGACCTCTATATATGGTTTTGACCCGACTCCGTATGATATTCCTTCAGTTTATCTTGGTTTAAAAAATCTTCAGTCTTTTTTCGGAAATAACTACAATGGTATTCAGACCAATCAGGGATTTTATATACAAAACTCTCTAATAATTCCTTCTACTGAATTAAGGGAACTTCAGCTGTCTGCGGGAAATTTTCTTATCGAACTCGGTATGAACGGAATTCTCGCTGCAAGTTTCGGAAGTTATCTGGGTTTGCCTGACTTGTTCAATACCTCAACAGGAGTAACTGCTATTGGAAGATTCGGATTAATGGACGGTCAGTCTTTATTCAGCTATAACGGAATATTTCCTCCGGAACCCTCTGCATGGGAAAAGATCTATTTAGGCTGGACAAATCCGGTTGTGATATCCTCAGGCAGCAATGATATTAAGATCCCTACAAGCTCTAAAGATATTTACAGGGATTCTACAATTTACAAAGTTCTTATAAGCGCGCAGGAATATTTTTTAATTGAAAACAGGAACAGAGACCCGCAGAATAACGGTCAGAAAATTTATACAAGAAACAGGGCGTTTTATGATTCTACAGTTTATCTTCAGGATGAGGAAGACGGATTCTATTATTCTAATGGCTATACCAGTCTGTATAAACTTAACGGAAACCTTATTGATGTGGAAACTTTCGACTGGAGTCTTCCGGGTCTGATAAACAGCAGTAATGATTACAGCGGCGGGATACTTATATGGCATATTGATGAATCGGTAATAAATGCAAATATCTCAACTAACACAATCAACAATAATATCGAGCACAGAGGTGTTGATCTTGAAGAAGCTAAAGGAGCACAGGAGATCGGTGTCACATTCTCCACACCTTTCGGAAATGTCACAGGAGACGGAACACCCTGGGATTACTGGTACCTTGGCAATCATGAGGTCCCTTCAAATATATATGTAAATGCTTTTACCCCGACAACCTATCCTAATTCTCTGAGTTATTCCCTTGCAAACAACAATATCAACATAAAGAATTTTTCAGCAATAGATACACTGATGACATTGAATGTATCAATTGGCGGAAATAATATCAGTCCGATACCAAATTTTCCGAAATTTGTCGAAGTTGATACTTCGGGAAATTCTCAGGTAATTGCATTTGATTATTCAGGAGACGGCGGTGAGGAGATATTCGTTAATTCAAACAATAAAGTTTTCGGATTTAAAGGCAACGGAAATTCAGTTGATACAAATTTCAGCAACGGATTATTTCTGAATAATTACGGAAAATATATTCCAGCTACAAATACAACAGTTAACCACAAGTATCTTATTGCATTATCTGAAACAGGGATTGCATTTAAAAATGATCTTGGCATAAACAGTTATTCTGTCGGGAGCGGGATTACAAGCTGCGCTCCGTTTTCAAATGAAAGTACTGACTTTGTTTATATTGGCAAATCGAACGGTCAGATAATCAGATATAATGCAGACGGAGTTAATTCTAAAATAGACTCTTCTTCTGCAGGCATTCAGCAGTTTTCCAAAATTTCAGCTGATACTTTCAGGTATATCAATCAAACAAATAAATATCTTGTTACAGGAAACATTACATCTCCTGCATCATCCGATATCTTGATAATCAACAGCAGTAACGAATTCATTCTGAACGGAACCAAGCTCAATATCAACTATAATATTTCCGGAATTAACAACTCACCTGTCCTTGCAGATATTAACGGTGATAAAAAGCAGGAAATAATATTCAGCAACGGCGATGTAGTCTATGCAATAAATGACTACGGAGTTCTTCTGGACAACTTCCCTGCGGATTTCAATGATAATATTTCTTCAGGCGTATCTGTAGCTGATATAAACAACGATAACGTTTTTGATCTTATTTTTGCAACATCAAACGGTGACCTTTATGCTTACGGAGCAAACGGCACTATCATCGGAGGTTTTCCGGTAAAAGTCGGGCTCAACACTACTTCAACACCCTGTCTTGTGAATCTGAATGATACACTTGGGATAGTTGTAGTAAGCGGTGACGGCTACTTATACGGATTCAGAACCAATAATGCTTATGATGAAAGCAAAGTGCTCTGGAAAAATTATCTTAAGGATAAATATTTATCTAATAATAATTATGCTCAAACCAGCAGTTCAACTGCTTATTCGGGAAAGCTTCCTTCGGATAAAGTTTATAACTGGCCTAACCCGGTTTATGATGGTCAGACCTTCATCAGGTATTACATAAACGGAAATGCTTCAAGCATAAACATCAAGATACTTGATCTGTCAGGAGAGCTGGTAACGACCCTTCCCGGTACTGCTTTTTCAAATGCAGAGAATGAAGTTCTGTGGAATGTCTCCGGAGTTCAGAGCGGAATATATTACGGTCTGGTGGAAGGAACAATTGACGGCAGCAGCGAATCTCAGATTATAAAAATTGCAATAGTTAAATAATAATTTTAAAATATATTATTTCCTTTATGGTGGTTATCTTGTGAAAAGATAATCACCTTTTTAATTTGACTGCAGAATTTTTTTTTGTATCACTTACAGTATTATATTTTCTTACACACCTGTTGCTTCTCAAAGGATTAAAAAATTCACTTAGTCTGAAAAAGAGCATTGATACAGCTCTTCCTAAAGTCAGTGTCATAGTAGCTGGCCGGAATGAGTCGGCAAATATTGGCCGGTGTATAAAATCCTTATCATGTTTAAATTATCCTGAAGGACTTCTCGAGATTATTCTTGTAAATGATAACTCAACTGATAATACATTTGAGCTTATGAATGAAGCAACAAGAGAGTTCAAAATCTTTAAGGTCATCAATTCCGCGAAAAGCAGTTCAGTCAATCTGAAAGGCAAAGCAAATGCAATCGATACAGCCATCAACCAATGCAATGGTGATATTATTGTCATGACTGATGCAGACTGTGAGGTTTCCCCTGACTGGGTAAAAGAAACAGTGCGATATTATTCAGAAAATACTGCTATGGTTTGCGGATTTACTAATATAAAGTGTGACAATTCAGTATTTTCTAAAATGCAGAGTATTGACTGGGTATATCTGTTAGCTCTGGCATCTTCAAGTTCAGGTTTAAATTTAATATTGAGCTGCATAGGAAATAATCTTTCATTTACAAAAAGAGCATATAATGATACAGGAGGATATTCATCAATAGGATTTTCTGTTACGGAAGATCTTGCCTTGATGAGAAAATTAAATTCATACAGGGAATATGTAATAAAGTATCCTGCAGATAAAGAATGTCTGATTGAAACACTTCCATGCAGAACAGTTTCTGAGCTGTTCAGTCAGAAGCGCAGATGGTTCAGAGGAGGAATTGGAATTAATTTTCTTGGCTATATAATTGGAGCAGAGCTGTACGCAGTCAATTTTATGCTGATCTTCGGGTTAATTTTCCTGAGTTATAAAACCTACATTTTATTAATATTAACAAAGATACTGTCTGAGTTATTACTGATCTCAGGAATTATAAAAAGATTTGAGCTTGGATTTCTTTACAGGTATTATCTTTTATTTTGTTTTTATTTTGCATTTTACGGTTTAAGTCTGCCGTTCAGTTTTCTGTTCAATACAAAAATAAACTGGAAAGGGAGGAAGTTTTAGAATTTTACTACGGGAAAATGAAATCTGATCTGAAAATCAAGCGTGGAATATTCTCCTGCATAGGTATATTTTGTATTCAGATCGAATACATATAAAGTAAATGCAAGTCCCCCGGAATATGTAAGAAGGCTCTGATCAGCGACAATACCCGGAGGCGGGGGAATATCCGGGACAATGTCTCTTGATACCTTCGCATATTTGATTTCCAGTGAAACTACGGGTGTTGTAAAATTGGATTGAAGAATTTTATTCAGAATAAAGTCCAGGCTGCCGCCTATGTAAGTAGTTCTTGTCTGAAGTGTAGTAAGTAAATTATTATTCATATATCCCGCATTACCTTTGTTAGTCTGCCCTTCATAAATAAATCCAAAAACAAACGGATAAAGTTTACTGAAAGCAAATTCCAGCTTTGCTCCATAAACAACCCCTATCCCGGAGTTGCCCGCAAAAGTTCCGAGAGGAAATACCATTCCTACATTCGGCGAGATGAAAATTCCGCCTATATTTACACTCTGCGATTTAATCTTCTCTGTAACTGATTCATTTGAATCTTTGTAGATCTTATCTTTATTCAGGCTGTATTTGAAAACGGATTGTTTCCCTGAGGTGTTTAATAAATCCTGACCGGTAATAACAGATACATTGGAAAATATCAATATGATTACAGATAAAATTATTCTCTGCATTTATTATATAATAATTTAATTTTAACTGTAAAAATTCTTATTGTAGTAAATTTAATTTATGGTTTTCATTGTGACCTTGTATTCATTTATGATATACTCATTCATAAGATCCAATATGGAAATAACATTTTTAAGATTCAGACTCTCTTTTTTAAAAGCAACTTTCACAGTTTCCATACCAAGAAGCGTGTAAAACGGAATAAGCGACGGAAGCTCCTTATTTATTGAATTCAAATGATTTGAGATCGTTTCCATGTCATTTCTTTCAAAAGGTCCCGTCAATGAGTTTATCAATCCATAATTTGAAACATTGTCAAGAGTATTTTCGATTATAGGTCTGAATATTTCAAACGTTTTGCTCTTTTCAATTCCTATGCTTCCCATTACTTCTGATGAAACATTAAGCAGGGTTATGAGAAAGTTAGATGATATTACACATGCGGAATGATAGAGATATTTCTTATCTTTAGGTACATCAATAAATTTTGAGTTAAGCTTTTCTATAATCTCCAGGCAGATAATTCTTGCTTTATCACCGCCTTCTATACCGAAATAAATATTTTCAAGTAAATGACTATTTGAACAGCTGATCTTACTGAATGTCTGAACAGGATGCATGGAAATTATATAATTTTCATCAAATGAATCTTTAGGAAAAAGATCAGTAGATCCTGAGCCAGAAGTGATTACAAAAACTTTTCCTGATAGATCAATTTTAAAATCGGCGATTTCTTTTAATACACCGCTTATATAACTGTCCTGTGTACAAATAATAATAATATCCGAATCTGAAATAAATCCGCTTTCTGTTTTTTCAGAGACAGATAAAGGAAGAATAACATCAGATATGGCTTTCAGCTTTTCCGGGTTTCTGTCGGATAAATAATCTACATTATACCCGATATCTTTAAGTTCAAATGCAAAAGATGAACCAACCTTGCCTGCACCGATGATATAAATTTTTTTATTCAAATTATGATGATTATTTATCAAGTAATATAGTAACAGGTCCGTCATTTATCAGACTAACTTCCATAGCTGCGGCAAATATTCCCGTTTTTATTTTATTATTCATATAATAACTTTTCATTTCATTAATAACTTCTTCATACAATAAGACGGCTCTTTCAGGCAATTCTGCATTGCCAAAGCTTGGTCTGTTGCCGCTTTTAGCTTTGTCAGAGCATAATGTAAACTGGGATATGATCAATACTTCTCCTTCTATATCCTTTACGCTCAGATTCATTTTATCGCTTTCGTCAGAGAAGATCCTTAAGTCAATGAATTTCCTTGCAAGAGCTTTTGAATTTTCCGAAGTATCACCTTTGCAAACGCCGAGTAAAATTAAAAGACCTTTGTTAATTTTACTATACAAATCTCCGTCTATATATACGCCTGCTTCTTTAACTCTCTGAATCACTGCTGTCATTTCCCGGCTTCTATTATTCTTGGAATGTTATTATAATCATTATAAAAAGTAAATTTTATGAGACCTTTTTCTATGAGAAGAGATTCAATCTTATCTTTTTGACCGAAACCTATCTCGCAGAAAATCTTTCCATTAAAATTTTTATCAGCCGCAATTGAAAATATCTTTTCATAATATTTAAGACCATTGCCAAAATCCGTTAAAGCAATATCAGGCTCGTTGTTCTTTATCTCCGGCTCCAGTAAATTATAATCACTTAATGAAATGTATGGCGGATTTGAAATAATATAATCAACGTTTTTATTGAGTTTATCTATCTCAAAAATATCTTTTACCAGAAACCTTACCTTTTTGTCACTGAGACCGTTCATCCTGAGGTTTTCATTTGCAACACTTACGGCATGTTCCGAGATATCAATTGAAAAGATATTGTAATTTACATTTTCTGATTCAAGCTGTTTTGCAAGTGATATGGATATACAGCCTGAGCCTGTCCCTATTTCAAATATTGAAACATCCGTCTTTTTATCTTTCTTAATATCTGTTAATACATTTTCAACAAGAAATTCAGTCTCCGGACGCGGTATCAGTACATGCTTATTCACTTTAATCTCTATCCCGTAAAAAGAAGTCTTGCCAAAAATATACTGAAGCGGTTCGTTATTAATTCGTCTGGTAAGATAATTTTTTAGAATATCTGTTTCTGATTTATTCAGGGGTTTGTCAAAATTAAGATATAAGTTCACTCTGGAGCAGTTCAATATTTCACAAAGCATCAGTTCAGAATTCAGTCTGGGCTCGGATATATTCTTTTTCTTCAGAAATTCAGCGCAAAAATTTATGAATTCGATTGTTGTAACCGGTATTGTTTTATCCATGTAAATTAAAGAACTCTACTTTCTGCTTTTACTGCTGTCATAAATTATCCTGCCGTTAATAATTGTTTTTAAGACTTTTGTATTCAGCAGTTCTTTACTGTCTGAAGTGAAAATATCTTTTGAGATCACAATGAAATCTGCATACTTACCTTTTTCAAGACTGCCTTTTGTTGTTTCTTCGAATGAAGCATAAGCAGGCCAGACAGTATAAGATCTCACTGCATCTGCTAATGAAATTTTCTGATCCGGATTCGGAACAGATGAAAGTACCGTATCAGTCAACTGTCTTGTTGTGAGGAAATATAACTGAACAAATGGATTGATCTGATGGAACGGGAAATCCGAACCTGTAACAATCATTCCAGAGGATTTCAATAGTGAATTCCACAGCCCCAGCTTCATTGCATTCTCCGGAGCAATGACCTGTGATAAAATCTGGATATCATACATACAGACATCAGGGCGGACTGAAGGAATAATCTTCAGCTCGCTAATTTTACTCAGATCTTTTGGACTGAGGAATTCACAATACTCTATTATAGTTCTTGCATCTTTAGGATTCTTCTGCTTCATTACTTTTTCTATAATATTAAGCGAAGTACTTGTAGCTTTATCACCGACTGCCTTTATACTGAACTGGAAGTTTTTTTCGATTGCCCTTGAATATATTCTTTCAATATCTTCTTCAGTAACATATGGAATTTTCTTTTTTGGTTCTTCTTTATATTCATCATTCATTACAGCATCCTGAAGTTCGAACAAACCGTCATAATCAAGAGTAATAGCTCTTATTGTCAGCCGGTCTCCGTAATTCAATAACGGACCTTTATTAAGATATGAATCTATCAATGCACTGTCTTCACCCGATAATACTGCATATACTTTTATAGGAAACTTCTTTGCATCAATAAGTTCTGTGAATATTTCAAGTCCTTCCTTGCCGATGGTTCTGTCATGAACTTCCGTAATGCCGTATTTTGCAATCTCATTTAAACCTTTTTCAACCTGCGTAAGCATCTCATTCTTCAGCAGTCCCGGAACATTATCTTTCACAAGATTAACCGCTTCATCAAAAAGCATTCCGGTAGGCTCTCCATCCGCATCTTTCTCTATTTCACCGTTCTTAGGAGATTGAGTAGTCTTATCAATTTTAATATAACGAAGCAGCCTGCTGTTTACCCAGACAGTATTTAAAGCGGCATTTACAAGATATACATTATAATTAGGTGCAATCTGATCCAGTGTTTCCTTGCTTATCATTTCCAGTTCGGATTCGGGTATCAATAGTTCATTCCATCCATAACCACCAATCCATTCACCCTCTGCAGTGGATTTTGTCTTTTCTATTACTAAATTCTTGATTTCTTCTATACTTTTGGCATAGGATAGATTTATGAAATTTAAATTCTTTGAAAACTCAATAATCGATCCGTCTGAGTCTGTAAATCCGGGAAGGACTGTTGCACCGTTAAGGTCGACTACATCTTCTGAGCTATATTTGTCACTTATCTCAGCTGAAGTTCCGATATCAAGGATCTTACCATCTTTTACTGCCATGGCTTCGGAAACCCCGTTACCCGAGTTCATTGTATAGATCTTTCCGTTTGTGTATATCACATCAGGTTTTTCTCCACAGGATGAGAAAAGGGTAATTAACAGAAACAGGGAAAAATAATTGAATATATGAATTGATCTCATTTTGAAGTTTAAATTATAATATGAAACAACTTAACAAAATCATTTAATTATTTAAATCCACATTATTAACCTTATTAAAGTAAAGACATTTAGCAAAGGTATTGCAATAAATTAAGTATATACATATTTTTACAAAAATAATTTTATGAAAAAGAACTTTGCAATGAAAAAGCTTTACTATTCGATTAGTGAAGTCAGCAGGATAGCGGAACTTGAGCAGTATGTGCTCAGGTACTGGGAAACGGAATTCGAACAGCTCCGTCCTGCGAAAAATCTCTCCGGCAACAGGATCTATACAAACCGAGACATCAAAATGATTCTTTACATAAAAAAGCTTCTCCGAGAGGAAAAATATACTATTGAAGGAGCAAAAAAACTTATCAGAAATTATTCAATAAAAGAAGAGGATGATGAGGCAAAGAAAGAAGATATATCAGCTCCTAAAATAAGTAAGTTATCTACTGTTACGGGAAATGAGATGAGTCTGTTTGAAAATGAAGCTTCCGTTAAAATAGATGATTCTTTAAGGAATGAGAGTTTAAAAGAAGATCTACTGGAATTAAGATCATTTTTAAAAAATCTGCTTGACGGAATGAAATAATAAAATCTTTGATTACTTGTCAAATTTTCTCACCTGTATTATTATCA
>CAZLOL010000053.1:0-3969 GCA_964561045.1 uncultured Ignavibacteriaceae bacterium
CGGGTATGTTGATTAGAGTTGCATTTTAACACAGTACCTCTGTGGTAATTTTTTATTTTTGAGACACTCTCTTCAATGGGGAAGGCAGGGTGGGGTTGTTTGAAAGAGCTTACATTTTATTTGTTTGTTTGAATTAAATCGAAGATTTATATTAGGATATAAATTAAATTGGACAGCAATGCTATTTCTTATAATAAGGAATCTTTTACACTTATCATTTTAAATTCTTAATTCGTAAATTTGACAACTTTAAAACAAATTATATATTTATCTTAAATCAGTTGACAGCAGTAGAGTTTATAAATATTTCCAAAAGATTCGGAAAATTCCCTGCCAATGATGACATTTCATTAAGCATAGAAAATAATACAGCTCATTGTATTCTTGGTGAGAACGGAGCAGGGAAGTCAACATTAATGAAGATTCTGTTTGGAATGTATATGCCTGATTCCGGCAAATTAAAAATTTATGACAAAGAAGTAAACTTTAATTCTCCTCATGAAGCGATTGAAAAGAAAATAGGAATGGTGCATCAGCATTTTATGCTAATAGAAGATTTTACGGTTATGGAGAATGTTATACTTGGAGATGAAATTACAAAAGGAATAAAGTTAGATACAGGCGAATCTAAAAAAATAATTAACACACTCATAGAAAAATACAATTTAGGGCTGGATCCTGACAAGAAAATATCTGAGATCAGCATCAGCGCCCAGCAGAAGGTTGAGATTCTGAAACTGCTTTTCAGAGATTCCGAGATCCTTATTTTCGATGAACCGACGGCAGTGCTGTCTCCTTTGGAAGTAGAGGAGTTTTTTAAGATCGTCAGGGAATTTAAAAAATCAGGTAAAACGATTATTCTTATCACGCACAAACTGAATGAAGTTCGTATAATATCCGACAGAGTATCAGTTTTAAGAAGAGGTAAACTCGTCTACGAAGAGGACAATACTGATAACATACTAGATCTGGAAAAACTCAGTAGTGCTATTGTAGGAGAATCAAATATTTCTGAAACAGGAGTTAAAGATAAAGTTGTAAGTTCAGGTGAGCTGTCACTTGAACTTAACAATATTGAACTTTATAAAAATAAGGTTAAGTTACTTGACAGATTGGATCTTCAACTTAAGGGAGGAGAGATCCATGGTATCTGCGGTGTAGAAGGCAACGGTCAGAATGAGATAGTTGATATTATAACCGGCATCGAAAAGAATTTCACAGGAGATTTTAAAACGAAAACAAATAATATCTCTCTGGTACCGGATGACAGATTAAAGAAGGGAATGATAAAAGAATTTTCGATCGGAGAGAATCTGATATTAAAAGATGAGAAAGCGAAATTTGTAACAAGCAGTTTACTGGATAAAAATTCAGATGAGGTTATACAAAACTATGATGTCCGTGTCTCAGATAAAAGATCTGATCTTGGATCTCTCTCAGGAGGCAATCAGCAGAAGGTTATAATAGCTCGTGAAATTGAACTTGACAATGATATACTTATATTCTCACATCCTACAAGAGGAGTTGATATAAATGCAACTGTTTTTATTCATTCAAAAATAATCGAAGAAAGAAATAAGGGTAAATCTATTTTGCTGATCTCAGCTGATCTTGACGAATTACTGAGCTTATCAGACAGATTAAGTGTTTTGTATAAAGGAAAGATCATAAAAACATTTGATATGAATGATTCAGATGTAAAAGTCAGAAATGAGCTTGAACCGGAACCGGATCCTGAAATTACAAAACCTCTTTATGAGCAGATTGGGAAATTAATGATAGGGATCACAAATTGAGCAGGAAGTCTAAGATAAATTTAATTTCCATTTCTTTGTCTCTTGTTTCCACTATCATCATATTCTTTCTTCTGATTTTGATAATCGGTAAAGATCCGTTAGAAATATTCTCTTTGATTTTTACTGATGTATTCACCAGTGGATATGGTATAGGTCAGACTTTATTTAAAGCCACTCCTCTTATCATTTGCGGATGCGGTCTTGCTGTATGCTTTCACGCTTCACTGTTCAACATAGGAGCTGAAGGTCAGCTTAATGCCGGCTCATTTATAATTGCCCTAGTTGCTTTAAAGTTTTCATTTCTTCCGTTTCCTCTGCTTCTGATAATCTGCTTTATCTGCGGATTCGCTGTCAGCGGATTATTCGGACTGATACCTGCCTACATTAAAGTAAAGAAGGATGTAAGTGAGGTTATAACAACTATTATGTTTAATTTCATTATTATAGCGCTTGTGAATTATTTCCTTGTGGATTTCTTTGCAGTTAAGTCAACCATGAGAACGGAGAAGATCCCGGATGATGATATGCTGTTCAAGCTCTCTGATTACTTCCCGATCTTCAGCGGTTCATCTCTGAATGCAGCGTTCCTGATTGCTCTGCTTATATCTGCGCTTACCTATATTTTAATTTATAAAACAAAAATCGGATTTAAACTGCGTGCTGTCGGATTCAATGAAACAGCTTCAAGATATATTGGAATAAAGACTGATAAAATTATTCTGTTTGCGTTTTTCCTTGGAGCTGGCATTACTTCTTTAGCCGGGATAAATTTCGTCTTTGGATATAAGGGTTTCTATGAGTTGGGATTCTCTAACAATGTAGGTTTCACGGCAATTGCTGTTGCTTTGCTTGCAAAGAATAATCCGGTAGGAATAATATTCTCATCACTGCTCTTTGCCGTTTTGGATTACGGCGGACTGTCTGTTAATCAGCTTGTACCTAAAGAAATAATGCTTGTAGTGCAGGGAGTTATAATACTTGCAATACTTTCGACTGACAGACTGGTAAACAATTACTATGAAAAGAAAGCCGGATAATTTGTTAACTGGTATATTAGTTAACCGGTAAAATATTGATCATGGATTTATCCGGACTTAGTTATTCAAGTGACAATATTTAAATTAATATTTACTGAAAGTATAAAAAGTAAATGGAGATAATTACAACAATATTATCATTCACATTTCTTGCACAGGTTTTAAGACTGATGACACCGTTTTATCTTGGAGCAAGCGCTGCTAATTTTTCCGAGAGGGGAGGTGTAATTAATATTTCCATAGAAGGATTTATGAATCTTTCAGCATTCAGTTTCGCCTTATTTTCTATAGTCACGGGTAATATTACATACGGCTTTTTTTTATCAGTAATTATTAATTTAATCTTTAGTATCCTGTTTGCTTTGTTTACAGTGAAATTAAAGATCAATCAGATAGTAACAGGTGTGGGTTTTAATCTGCTTATTGCAGGAGTCACAAAATTTCTGATGGTTTATATTTTTAATAGTTCTAGTAACACGGAAAGATTTGAAGGTCTGCCTGATCTGAATTTATTTCATTCAGTTCCATTTCTGAACAGTATTTTCTCTGATTACATTACTATATTCTGTTTCGTTCTGATCTTTCTTTCGGGATTTATTCTTTACAAAACAAAATTTGGTCTTCGTCTCCGCTCTGTCGGAGAAAATCCCTGGGCAGCTGAGAGTCTGGGCATAAATGTTAGGAGATACAAATTATATGGAATAATGTTGAGCGGGTTCTTAAGCTCTCTTGCGGGCATCTGGCTGGCATCAAGCCAGAATTCCTACAGTGACGGTATGATTGCAGGGAGAGGCTATATTGCCTTAGCTGCTATGATAATTGGAAAATGGAAACCGGTGAATATCTTTTTCGCTTGTCTTATGTTCTCTGCTTTTGAAGCTCTTGAAATAACTTTACAGGTTTCAGATACAAATATACCTTCTCAATTCATTCAAATGCTTCCTTATCTGATTACTATTCTTGTACTGATTGGATTTATAGGAAAGACTAAACCTCCTGCTGCAGATGGGATACCTTATTAATAGTTAATAGTTAATAGTTAATAGTTAATAGTTAATAGTTAAGAGTTAAGAGTTAAGAGTTAAGAGTTAAGAGTTAAGAGTTATAAGTATTTACTAACTACTAACTACTAACTA
>CAZLOL010000053.1:4069-17597 GCA_964561045.1 uncultured Ignavibacteriaceae bacterium
TACTAACTACTAACTACTAACTATATCTCTTATCAACATTCCAGAACAGCTTATGCTTAAGTGTCCTGAAATATGTCGAGTTAAGTTTTTTTATAACTTTGATATTATAGTCTGCTTTTGAAATGATTATCTCAGAGGGAAATTTAATATTCAATGTATTCTGCCCATCAGCAGAAATCCGGGCTCTGCCTTCTTTGTGTATCTTTATTTTAATGATTCCGTCATCAGGGACAATTATTGGTCTGACATTTAATGTATGAGGTGAAATTGGCGTAATGACAAAAACTCTGCTGTCAGGATTAACGATTGGTCCGTTGCATGAAAGAGAATATCCTGTAGATCCTGCAGGCGTTGAAATAATAATCCCGTCGGAAATAATTCTTACTACTTTTTCATTATTGTAAAATGTTTCGATCTCAAGCATTCTTACGGAGTTATTCTTGTCAATAACAATATCGTTTAATGCAAACAGTATTCTATTTGTGCCGGTAACGGATTTTATTATGACTTCTTCAGTGATCCTGAATTTATTACTTATTAGATCGGGTATGAAATTTTTAATCTCGTCAGGACCAACTTCGGAAAAAAATCCCAGCCTGCCTAAGTTGATCCCTAAAATAGGAATATCATTTTTGCCGACAATTCTTGCAGTATTTAAAAATGTTCCATCACCTCCGAGTGATAAAATGAAATCGGAATGTTTTAGTATCTCACCCGTTGTGGTAAAATATTTCTTTTTTTTACCCGGAAAAATTCCTGCAAGACTATCGTGAACAAGAAAATTAATATTCAGGGACTCCAGAAAATGCAGGATCCCGGATAATAATTCTGATACTTCTTCCTTGCTTGTATTCCCAAAAATTCCTAAAGTTAAATCTTTATTTTTTTTCATCAGGTTTTTCTTCTAATACATCTTCAGTCTTTACAGATGTTTCTGAGTCAGCATTTTTTTCATCTGCATTTTCTTTGATCTCCGTGGACTTAACTTCCTTGTCTCTTTCTTCCACATAATTAAGCTTTAGATCTGCAATCACCTGATCAAGAAATCTAACCTCTTCATCAGTTGAATTTCCCTTTGTCTTTTCCTTCAGCATATCCAGCATATCTATTGTAACTTGCGCGCCATCGAGTTCCTTTTCAATAGTACCTGTTACAGGATTGGCTAGCTTACCAAGCTGCATCATCGTCTGCATCTGGAAACTGTAAATAAGTGAAAGAAACAGCTGTTTATTTTTTTCGTCTGTCATTTGTATTTTTTGTTATTGTTTTATCAAATATACTTATTAATAATTTCTGATAATATTCACAAATATAGTGAATTATTTACGGAAGAATCTTTTTGTATAATTTTATTCCGAATAATTTTATGAAATAGATTATATTGAAATAGAAAAGTACTTATTTATTAAAATAAATTTTATTAAGCAGAAAATAGTAAGCAGGTATCATATGATTTTTAAATAACTCAGGAATACTAGTCTCGGTATCAGTAAACTGACTGTAACCTTCCTGCTTCATTAATACAACAGGCACGCCGCATGGATAGTAATAAAAGTCACCTGTATATACAGGTTCGGGGAAATCAGGCAGATATTTTTTTATTGAATGTTCATAGACCATTTTTCCGAAATATTCATTTAACATATCCTTTGAATCATTCAGACTGTTTTTTAATTTTCCTACAATATAATTGAAAATTATTTTTTCAACAAAATTCATTTTTACAATAAAAGAATCTCTTTCTGAATAAGGATTCACAGTACTGAAATCTTTTACACTTTGAATTGAAAGAGGACATTGCGGAACCCAGTCTTCTGTATTAGAAACTCTTAAAGCCCAGCCGCCTCTGGTAATGAAATCAAAATCATAAGAGTAAAAAAGATTTCCCGGTTTAGGAGGAGCGCTGCAATAAGTTTTAAATTTTACATCATTAGGGATTCTTTCCTTGTCAAGATAATGAAGATAAGATGTAAGGAGATATGCTATGGCTCCTCCCTGACTGTGACCAATTATCAGATAGTTTCTAATTCCTCTGGAGTGATATTCATTTATCTTTTCCGTAATTGAACCGGAAAGATAAGCAAGTCCGATCAGCCAGCCGGTATGAACATTAGCTTTTCCTGATTCAGCAAGCTTATATACAAATATATTTTTACTGTTTAATATTATTGATCCCTTTGCCGGCAACATCGGAGAATAGAAATCTTCTGCCCATGAATCCATTGAAAGAGTTGTTCCACGTATGCTTATGATCCCAACACTGTCATCCCTGATCCAGAGATCCCACCGGTTATCCAGACCGGCTGAATCTGATCTGAAAACCATTCTGCAGTTGTCAGGATATGGCAATTTAACATTAGAGCTTGTCCATGGGGTATCTGCCTGTCTTGTTGAAATTTCAAGAAGCTGCCTGTATTCATCCGGATCAAACCCGGGTTTCAGCTTCTCTGCTTCAAAGGAAAATGCATTTTGAATTGGAAATAAATACAGTAAAGCAATACCTAGAATAAAATTGATCATGATTATAATATTGTATTAAATACTTTTTTTAATTTTGTTCTGACGATTGTTTAATCTGATATGTAATATCTGAATTGTCCGGTTTAAATAAAACAAAGGGAACAGATATAAGAAAGAATAAAACCGTCATTACTTCATGGTCACCGAAGCTCCATTCGAAAATTCCCGAGATGTGAAAAGAGATCATCACAAGTAAACTTCCGAAAATAAGCATTCTGTTTATATTGTTACTTTCGATTTTATAGAATTTAATCTGCTTAAAGAAGATCAGAATAAACATTGTAATGTAGGATATAAAACCAAATATACCTGTTGTGGCTAGTATCATAATGTAATTATTGTGAAGATGCACCCCTTCGCCCTGAAATTCCGGCTTCCTGTATGTTTCATAAATCTCTCTGATATGTGAGTCAGCTATGCCTGTTAGCGGATGATCTTTGAACATCTCCCAGCCAACTTCCCACATATACAACCTTGATGCATTACTTGGGTGACTGAAATCTGCTATGCTTTTAACTCTTTCAATATAACTTGAAGGAAGTATAGAAGAAGAAACAATTAACACCAGTATCATTGACAAAAGAAATTTCCTGTTAGAAAACACACCGGTAATTATAAAACAAATGAAAGTTGCGATCAGAACATTCCTTGATTGCGTGAGAAGCATAGATAAAAATACCGGAAATAAAATCAAAAGCAGATATTTTCTGGTAATAAAAAAAATATCCTTTATGAAAAGAAGTGGAAACACTGAAAGAAGACTGATCATTTTTATTTCGGCTGTAGTGAGCGGGTAATTAAAATAATCAATTCTAATTTCAGAAAATGACATTTTGGTTATAAGCTCGCCGAATTTATATGCATAAAGTATAAGCTCAAACATTGAAATAGCTGATAGAATACAGATGTTTAAGAATA
Organism: uncultured Ignavibacteriaceae bacterium; assembly: GCA_964561045.1. Classification (GTDB taxonomy): domain Bacteria; phylum Bacteroidota; class Ignavibacteria; order Tepidaquicellales; family Tepidaquicellaceae; genus JAGPCH01. The sequence continues at coordinate 7,508 of CAZLOL010000053.1, forward strand.
ATATTTTATATAAAGTCTTGTGGTCAATAATCTCAATTATAGATACATAAAAGATCAGAAACAACAGGAGGCGCTTCAGATTAGAAAATGCGCCTTCGGGGTATACTGCAAAGAATCTTGAGAAGATCTCAAAGAAAATATAGAGAAGAATAAAAATATTAATCAACTTTATTTCGCCGAATAGCCTGCTGTCTGTATTGATTTTCCCGTCTGAGATTATTTTTATAATCCATAGCCCAAGCCATAAACCGAATGCTATAGAAGACACAGCGATCGATAGGCTTACAAATGAGACCTGTATGGCAAGTAAGATCAGAATTGCTTTGTGCAGAGAGAGCGAAACAACTTCCCGGTTCATTTGAGATAATTAATATTTACTAAAAACATTCATTTATTTAAAAGACTAAAGTGATTTAATATTATCATTAAATATATGACTATTCACTTTTCCTTTTTGTAATTCTCTTTGTAAGAGGCTGCAAAAAAATACTTATCTTCCGCAGCCAGTCAGGGTTTTGCTTTTCAATTCCTGAATCAAATTTCCAGTTACTTAATGATATTCTTTCCTTCATCACCTCCGGATGATCATCAGTAAATCTTTTTAGATTTCCTAAGTCATCGTAGTTCTGAAATCCGGAAATATTGGTCTCGGCAACTTCTCCTTTATTATACAACTTCTCAAAATCACTTCTTTTTTTAATTAATGTGTCAGGAGGTCTTACCCAGCCATAGTGATAAATTTCCGCGTCAATATTTTTTGCTTTTATCTTTGAACCGTCGGGATGCCTGAAGTCCATTGCATCTCCCCAGGATATGATCTTTTCGCTGTTTTTAATAACCCTTACTTCTCTTATGTACCAGTTTCTGTAATTATCCTGGTAGTAATCATAGCTTCCGTAAAAATGCTTGTACCGGAATCTAAGTCCTTCAATCTTTTTATCAGATATGTTCTCAGTCATTTCTTTCTTTACGGTATAATAATATCTTTTATGCAATACTTCGTCACTCTGTATATAAAAGCACCAGTCACCTTTGCATTCTTTCAAAGCTTTGTTTGTTTCCATAGAAAGAACCAGACCATTTTTCAGATTCATATTCCATTCACTTTCTATTATCCTGATCTTCTTATTTTTATCATACATGGATTTCACTTTAGCAAGCGTGTCGTCATCAGAGATGCCTACGTTTACAATCATTTCATCGCAAAGCGGAAGTATTGACAGTATAGCTTCCTGAAAGGGATAAGCGTAATAAACTCCGTTTCTGATAATAGTAAATCCTGAAACTTTCATTTAAAGTATCTGCCGGTTAAAATAGAAATATTGAATTGTATGATAATATATTTCAATAAACTGAAAAGTATTTACTTAAACAGTTTAAGTAACAGCTTCCTGATGCCTGAACTGCAGGTTGTATAATTTTTTATATAGTCCGCTTGTAAGAAGCAAATTTTCGTGAGTACCTGTTTCGGCAATCATACCGTTTTCCAGAGCAACAATCATATCTGCGTTTTGAATAGTGGACAGCCTGTGAGCAATGACGATCGAAGACCTGCCGTGCATAAGTCTCTCTATTGCCTGCTGTACAAGAATTTCTGATTCAGTATCAAGTGAAGATGTTGCTTCATCCAGAATTAATATCGGAGGATTTTTTAAAATAGCCCTTGCAATAGATAATCTTTGCCTTTCACCCCCGGAAAGTTTAACACCTCTGTCGCCGATAATTGTATCATATCCGTTTTCAATTGTCTCAATAAATTTATGTGCGTTTGCAGCTTTCGAAGCTTCGATGATCTGCCCTATAGGAATATCATTCTCTCCGTAAGCAATATTATGCCTGATCGTATCATTGAAAAGAATCGTCTCCTGTGTAACAATTCCCATCAGCTTTCTTAATGATTCAATGTTTACTTTCCTGATATCAGTTCCGTCAATAAATAAATTTCCTGAAGTCAGATCATAAAATCTGGGAATAAGATCCACTAATGTAGATTTCCCTGAGCCACTTGGTCCGACAATGGCTATGATCTTTCCCTTCTGAATTTTCAAATTAATATCCTTTAAAATGTAATCACTTTTTTCATACTTAAAAGAAGCATCCTTAAATTCAATGCTTTCTTTAAAATCATTCAGGATCAATGCATCAGGGTAGTTAACAATTGCAGCTTCAGTATCAAGCAAACCAAAAACCCGTTCAGCTGCAGCTGTGCCTTCCTTGTAACTGTTGAACATCTGACCGAATAATTTCAGCGAAGGCATCATCTGAAAAAATATTGCAAGATAAAATATGAATGCTCCGGGTGTCATATCGCTCTGCCCTTTAATAATATCTGCTCCGAAAAAATACAGTATGATAACAATTGTTATGACACCTATAAATTCCGAAATAGGGGAGCCGAGAGCTCTTTTCCTTGACAGTCTGACGAGCAGTTCAAAATATGTAGTATTCTCTTTTTTGAATTTATTCTTTTCATACTCTTCCATTCCAAATGCCTTGACGACTCTGATGGCTCCAAGAGTTTCGTCTAAAGTGGAAGTAATATCTGATATTTTTTCCTGGGACTTTGTACTGCTTCTTTTTAATGAGTTGCCAATCTTGCTTAGAATGATTGCGCTTACCGGGGCAAGCATAAAGATGATCAGGGTAAGCTTCCAGTTGAACATAAACAATACCACTGAATATACAATCAGAGAAGGAGGATCTCTGAACAGACTGTTTACAACTGCTATGAGTGAATCCTTTACAATCTGAACGTCATTTATTATCCTTGATATAAGATTTCCTTTCCTTTCATCAGTAAAAAAACTCAAAGGCAAATCAAGATAGTGCCTGTACAGATCGAATCTGAGATCCTTTAAAATACCCTGTTCCACTACAGACATAAAATAAGTCTGCAGATATGTAAAAAGATTTTTTAAAAAAAATGTAATCAGTATAAGAAGACACAGATATTTAAGCACATCAAGTTTATCATAGCTGGAAACTATTTTTGCAAAATAAACAGTAATAATGTCTTTGAGATCGAAAATAGAAGTGATTGTCTTTTCAGAAACAGTCTTCGGAGCATCATTAAAAAGTAGATCAATAAAAGGGAACAGCATAAGAACGGAAAGCAAACTGAAGATCACAACAAGAATAGTAAAGACATTCGCAAGTATTAATTCTTTTGTATAAGGCTTAACATATTTAAAAATTCTTCTGAATAAATTCATTTAATCTTTCTGATTATTTTTTACCTGAAGTTCATATATCTTCATATTATTCAGAAGTTTTGTAATCATGTGAAATCTAGAAACCATAAGCCCTTCAATTCCGTCAAGAAAATTACCTTTAAGAATATACTGCTGAAAGAAAGCCAGGTGAGGCATAACAAGTAAATCAAAATACCCGATCTTTTTTTTATCGGATTTCTCCAAAGCAGACAGATCCGAATAGGAATTAATCTTATTAACATATTCGCTGACCGATGTAACGGTGTAATGAAGTATGCAGTTTTCAAGTCTATTGGTTTTTCCGTCCACGATATAACTTTCATGAACTAACCTGGCGGACACTCCGGCTGAACTTTTTCTGAAAAGTCTCATCTGATAATTAGGATACCAGCCTCCGTGTTTTATCCACTTGCCAAGGAAAAAGCTTTTTCTCGGAATCTCAAATCCGTTTTCTGAAATATCTTTTCCATGCAGAATATTTTTTATCTCTTTTTCCAGATCTTTTGTACATCTCTCATCAGCATCCAGAGAAAATACCCAGTCATAATTTACTTTAGACAACCCAAATCTTCTCTGATCTGCGAATCCTTTCCATTCATTCTGGAAAATTGTATCCGTATATTTTTCCGAAACAACAAGAGTGTTGTCAATACTGAAACTGTCTATTAAAATTATCTCATTACACCATGCAACGCTTTTAAGGCATTCTTCAATATTCTTTTCTTCATTCTTACAGATAATAAGTGCCGATATTTTACTCAAGAGTTTATATAAAATATTATAATTCTAATTGTTAAAGATGAATTACAGAAATACTTACGAATCATTTATACACAAATTTAAGCAAAACAGATATGAGTCTAAAACATATATGTAATAAGAGCTTAACATAATCATATTTTCTTCAGTCCATTTATGCAAAAGTAATTCATATCATCTTTTATCTTATTGTAATAATCCCTGTTTGCTGAAGCTTCAATTGTTTTCTTGTGATAAAGATGATACTGAACTGCAAGATTACGAATAGATTTTACCTTAGCTCCGAACAATCTCAGCCTTCTTTCAACATCAGTATCCTCTCCGTATCCCGGACCAACGAAATTCTCGTCAAATCCGTTTATGTCTTCCAGAAGTTTTTTCTCCAGTGAAAAATTAGAACCCAAAATTCCGACATCTTCCTTTAATAATAATTTCCTGACTGTTTTGTTTTTTATTACAATGCCTTCTTCAGCATTGTAACTGCCCTTGTCTTTTCCTGTTAAACTTTCTTTTATAAGGTTCAGATTTAATTTTTCATAACTTTTATTAAGAATACCGTCACTTGTCAATGACAAAGAATACTCTTCGCCAAGATACACTCTTCTGCCAAACAATGCCGTATTATTCTTCCTGTTATCGTAGTGTGCTTCAATAAATTCACTGTGAGGTATGCAATCACCGTCAATAAAGATAAGATAATCAGTCACTGAATTTCTCACGCATTCATTCAGAATTTTATTTTTTCTGAAACCGTCATCTTCCTGCCAGATATGCCGGATTGATAAAAGATTTTTATCATTCCATTTTGAAATAAAATTCTTCATTTCTTCACCCGACCCGTCATCTGCAATAATAACTTCAAAGTCTTTGAATGTCTGAATGCTAAGAGCGTTAAAAATAAATCCAAGGTTCCTTATGTTATTATAAACAGAAATAACAAGTGTGGCTTTATTCATTTACCTTTGATTTTGTTCTCGATCTTTTCAAGCGGAGTAAGCGTGAATAAATTATCCTTAAAATAAACAGTATCAGATTTGTCTAAATACCAGATTTTGTAGCCGTTCTTATTCATCCAGTCATTTATCTCTTTGAGGTATGGATTGGTATAATTTTTCCAGTGGGTCTCTATGGAAATTATATCCGGTTTGCTTATGAGATTTTTAATTACAAACCATTCACCTCCTTCAATATCAACAGATAAAAGATCTATAGTTCCTTCATCTATTTCACTGAAAATTTTTGCTTCGACAGTGATCTTATTTTCTGAATCTGAAATATATTTGTCATTCACTATCGCCGGAGATGCTGATATTTCATCAACAAACGAAGAAGAACTTGCTTTATTCAGAGTAACAAATCCGCTTTTATCCCATACCGCAAACGGATAGATCCTAACCTTATCAAAAGATTTAAAATATTCTCTTATCTTTAATACGTAATCCGGATCAGCTTCTACAAGAGTTGCTTTTATTCCGTCCTCTATGAATTTCAGAATGTTGGAAGTTTCAGGTAAATAGACACCAACCTCAGCAGCATGTTTTATGCTGAGACCCTTACTTTTGCATTTATTATAAAGCTTTTCGTTCAAAATGATTTTAATTAAGATGAAAATATGAATTATTACTTTTAAGTTGTAGTGAATTAATCGTCATTCGTATATAGTCGTTCGTAAATCGTAAATCATAATTAGTTAACTTATAATTTCAAATTCGTTAATCGTTAAATTGTTAATCGAAAGTGAAGAGACGTGAATAGAGATTCATAGGTCGAAACCGGGAAATTGTAAATTTAGAAAATAGAATTTATAATTATAAAGAAAATTATCATATTACAATGAATAGATGTAATAATATTTTTCACTTATAAATTCTCAATTGACGTAAGGAAATTCAAGATTAACGAAATTAAAAAGTAAATCTAAATTAATAAAGTTATGGCAGTCAATTTTAACAAGCTCACAATTAAATCTCAGGAAGCTCTTCAGAACGCACAGGAGATCGCTTCAAATTATTCCAATCAAATGGTAGAGCCTGAACATATATTCGCAGCTCTTATTCAGGATCCTGAAGGAATAGTCAGTTCTACTTTGCAAAAACTAGGTGCGAACAAAGATCTGATGAAAATAAAAGTAGGAGAACTTCTAGAAAAACTGCCTAAAGTATCCGGATCCAGCTCAGGTCAGTCATTATCAAGGGAAACAAACGAAGTTCTCGAAAATGCATTTAAGGAAGCATCTGCTTTAAAGGATGAATATGTCTCAACTGAACACATACTTTTGGGATTGTCCGATATAAAAAGGTCATCTATTTCTGAACTTTTAAAATCACAAGGTGTAACTAAGAATAATATACTTAAAGCGCTGAAAGAAGTGAGGGGCTCAAATCGAGTTACAGGTCAGAACCCTGAAGATACATATCAGTCACTGATGAAGTATGGGAAGAATCTTAATGATCTTGCAAAAAAAGGAAAACTTGACCCGGTAATAGGCAGAGAAGATGAGATAAGGAGAGTTCTTCAGGTTTTATCAAGGCGTACAAAAAATAATCCTGTGCTCATTGGCGAGCCCGGAGTTGGAAAGACTGCAATTGCTGAAGGATTAGCTCATAGAATTGTTTCAGGAGATGTTCCGGAAAGTTTAAGAAGCAAGCAAATAATAGCTCTTGACATGGGATCACTTGTTGCAGGCGCTCAGTTCAGAGGTCAGTTTGAAGAAAGATTAAAAGCAGTATTGAAAGAAGTAGAAGAATCAAACGGACAAATTATTTTATTTATAGATGAATTGCATACAGTTGTAGGAGCTGGTGCTTCTCAGGGATCTGTAGATGCATCAAATATGCTTAAACCTGCATTAGCAAGAGGGGATCTGAGAACGATTGGCGCAACAACTTTAGATGAGTACAGGAAATATATAGAAAAAGATCCTGCTCTTGAAAGAAGATTCCAGCCGGTATTTGTCGGAGAACCTGATGTAGAAGATACTATTTCAATACTCCGAGGTCTGAAAGAAAAATATGAAGTTCATCACGGTGTAAGAATCACTGATGGCGCAATAGTTGCTGCTGCGCAGTTGTCAGACAGGTATATCTCAGACAGATTCCTCCCTGATAAAGCTATTGATTTGATAGATGAGTCTGCATCTAAATTAAGAATAGAAATTGATTCAATGCCTGAAGAACTTGATAATCTTGACCGCAGGATTAAACAGCTTGAGATAGAAAAAGAAGCTCTGAAAAGAGAGTTAAGATAGCTGAAATTGGATATATGATATTTAATTTTTTACATAATAAATTAAATAATTATGAAGATATTAATTTTTTTAGCAATAGTTTGTATTTCCAAAACGGGCTTTGCACAGTTTACAGATGCTGATCTTAACGGTACAGAATTCTATGGAACAGCAACTGAAGTTACATCTCCTGATACTGACAGAATGCCGATAGTGCTGAATGAAAAAATCAGATTTGATAGTAGAAAAGTTAACAGTGAAATTCTGAAAATTTATTCAGCTGATAATTGTTCTTACACCGCAGTAATAGATGACAGAAGAATGATGGCATTTAAGGTTGTGAATGTTCAGTTCTTTTCCCCGGGAATTATAGACGGGATAAATGTAAATATAGAATTCAGCGGAAATATAGTAGGCGACAAAAGACTTTATGGTTACTTGACAGTAAAGTATCCTGAACAGCGTGAAGTAAATTATATTATAAGCACAGAATCAAAGTAATGACATTTACTTTTCTTAAAAATATTCCGTACAGATTATGGTGTAACTGCTCCTACGAAATTAACACTGTTGTTAAATGTTATGCTGAGATCATTTAAGTCAATATGCGAATCTCCGTTGACGTCTGAATTATAAAAGCCTTCGGAAAAATTTACCATATCATTATAGATTATATTTATATCAATCATATCTACATGTCCGTCTTTATTTACATCTCCCCCATATAGGCAAAATTTATTATTCAGCTGAATTAAATTATCACCCATAGCCTGGTTTGCTGCCGTAGTGTAATCATAGCATGGATTTTCGGCAGTTGAATAATTTAAAGCATTCTTACTCCATGTTTTTACAGAATTCCTGTGATTGATCTCCAGATAATAGTTACCGGATGCAGCTTTAGGAAATACAAATCCGGCTATAAAAGAAACCGAGTCTAAAATAGCCGAAGCAGAATCAATTACAGAAAACGGAGAAGTAATACTTCTCAGAAATGCTTTAATGGTATCCTTCATTCTGAGTTTATCCGTAGTTGTATTATAAAAGCCCTGTGGAATTAATTTTACGTCTAAGCCGAATTTTAACGAAGAGGTCCAAGCCTGGTATATTTCAGTTGCATTATCAAACCAGACAGGAGTAATAGTTCTTTTGGAAGAAGTCATACCAATATAAGAACCTATATATCCCGGAACTCCAAATAATGTCGGATTAATTGTCTTAATTTTAAACTTATGATCTGTTACCGGATAATCCTGAAAGCTGATACCACCATCAAGTGACCTCGAATGGTACACTTCAAACGAATCATTAGTAAGTGTATTTCTGGAATCATAATAAACTACATTTACTCCACCGTAGTCATCTATTGTCAGTACAGGGAAAAACTGATATTTAAGAGAGCCTGTCATATCCTGATTAACCTTACTTGCAGGGCTCCAGCTGTTGCCCTGATTTGTAGATGATCTGATAAGTACATCATAATCATCAGTTGCAGGAGAGCCAGCTGCGGCTTTTTCCGTGCAGGTCATATATATCGTTCCGTCTCTTAGACCTCCTGATTTATCGGTATTGATTACCGGAAGACCGTTAGCCCTGCATCCGTTCAGGAATAATCTAAATGCAAGTCTGGTAAGAGTTACGTAAACTGCTGTATCATTCGCTGTCCAGCTCAATCCTCCGTTTGTAGATTTTGCAAATCCGATATAACTGCTGCTGTTAGCAGGATTAAAGAAAGGCCATGAAACAAATATCTCACCGTATTTTCCAATAGTAACACAAGCGCCGACCCTTGCATCAATTGCAGGTGGACTGATTCTTTTTACACTGTCCCAGCTTACACCTCCGTTAGAGGATGATGAAAAGTAAAGTCCGCTCTTTGTGTAATCACTGTAAACAGCATAGATTCGGCCGTAATACGGACTCAGAGAAGAGTTATCTGCTGCTGATGTAACTTTATCAGCTTTCTCAACACCCGGAATATATACTGTATTAGACCAGTATAGTCCGCTGTTTGTTGAGTAACTTACGCCCACTTTAAAATCAGATCCGCTTAATGGATATACAGTATAAGTAATTATGTAATTTCCATTTTTGTCTATAATTATATTGGGATCACCCAGAGTACTGATGATATTTCCCAGTTGATTACGTATTGAATTCGTTCCGGTCCAGTTAGCCCCGTTGTTTGTAGTAATATAAGCTCCTGTTGTATAGCCACCGGGATAAACATCTGTAATCGTAGAAACAGCCATGATGGAAGGATTCAATGGATGAACAGCTACTGAAGTCTGAACCTGATTAATCGAGCCGGGGAGTAATCTTACATTTGGATTTACCATACTGACTTCTGAAGGATTTCCGGTTATAAAATTACCGGAAACTGAGTTATCCGGAAAAATATATCCCGGGAAAAGAAATGTAAAATAAAGATAAGAAACCCAAAGTAATTTTGCTTTCATTTTCTAGAAATTAAAGTTTAATCAAAAAATAAACTAAAGCAAAAATATTTCTGGGGTTAACGCCTGTTAAAATTCATTTCTGAATTATTTAACTTGGGTTAAAATATTTTTTTGAATAATTGAACTGAAATAATTTATTTGAATTACATATACAGAATTTAAAGTATAGAAATTCTATATAACAATTCTGGGTGTATGTATCAAATGAACTTATACTTTGAGGTATTTTGGGGTAAGCGCATTTAGACTTATTATCAAACGGTGTGGCTGCTCTATAAGTCTCAGCAAAAATAAATATTATTTTATAAAATTCCAAATTAATAATAGTTGGAAAAATTTAAATTGTGCAAAGTTTTCAGGGGCTTAATTTCGAAATGAATTTAGATGCATTATTATAAACTATGCTTACGTCAGAAAGATCAGCGATCTGATCTCCG
>CAZLOL010000054.1:0-11728 GCA_964561045.1 uncultured Ignavibacteriaceae bacterium
ATTTTCTTACCATTTTGAGTAGAATTTAACTTGTAAGTGATTAATACTTAATACTCAAAACTATTTTCAATAATAGCCCGAATATTTGTCTGCAGACTATCATTCATAAAGGTATCACCGGTATGCCGGGCTATTGTTGTTCAATGATCAATGTTCAATGATCAATGTTCAATGATCAATGTTCAATGATCAATGTTCAATGATAATTGTTTACTTAATACTTAATACTTAATACTTAATTATGAAAACTATCTTACTTTCACTTTCAACAGTTTTGCTAATCAGTTTCGGTTTTCAGAATCAGAGGATGGGTCAATTGAACGGGAATCATTATGTAAATTTTCCAAAGTTTGAATGTCCGGCGCCGTATTCTTTTGCTGAGACAATAGAAAATGACTCAAAGAGAAATGATGTTGAATCAGGATCTGAAAACATTGATCAGGACTGGTACAGCAAGGCATTGGAAAATATTCAGAAAGAAGAGTATAATATTTCTTATAATAAAGAACTTAATGCATATCAATCACCAAACAGGGCTAACAATATCCGTTTCATTTATCATAAAGACGGGTTCACTGCTGTCACGAGAGACGCGAAAGGTGAAACGAATAATGAGTGGAGTGTTGAATTAAGAATTAGGAATTATGAATTAGGAATTATGAATAAAGATTTTGGAAATAGGAATTATAAATTAGGAATTAATAATGCGGAGCTCAAAGTAGCCGGAAACAAAGCGTTTATCGAAAATGATAACATCCGAATAGATTATACAAATGATAAAGACGGCATGCGCCAGGATTTTATAATTAAGAACAGACCTGATGGGGAAGGAATCTTAAGATTGAATTTATCTGCAGAAACGAAATTGAAAATGATTGCAGGTTCTGATGCGCTTATGTTTAAAGATGAAAAGGGGATTGACAGGATGAAGTATTCGGCATTGAAATGCTGGGACGCGAATCATCGTGAACTTCGTGCATACTTTGAAATGAAAAGTGAATTACAAATTACAAATGACAAATTACAAATAGAAGATCAAAAATCCCAAATCCGAAATTCCAAATCCCAAATTGGACCAGATCCAAAATCAAAAATCCAGGATCAGAAATTCTTCACAATTGCAGTTAGAGATGAGGATGCTGTGTATCCTATTACTATCGATCCGCTGTCAGCGTATCCAGGCTGGAGTGCTGAAAGCAATCAGGATAGTGCGCAGTTTGGATTCTCTGTCGGGACTGCAGGCGATGTCAATGGAGACGGGTATTCTGAAGTGATTGTCGGTGCTCCATATTATGATAATGGTACAGCTGATGCCGGAAAATCATATTTGTATTTTGGATCTGCAACCGGTCTGTCAGTTACGCCAGACTGGACTGCAGAAGGTAATTCGAATTTAGTGAATAATGGTTACAGTGTATCAACAGCCGGTGATGTAAACGGTGACGGATACAGTGATGTGATTGTTGGTGCAAAAAATGCTGATCTGCTCTGGAGAGCACAAGTTTCCGGGACAGTACAGAATCTTCAGGATGTATATTTTACTTCTCCTTCTAAAGGTTGCGCAGTCGGTGCAAACGGAACTATAGTAACTACAACTAACGGAGGAAACAGCTGGTCCGCTCAAACTTCAGGAACAACAAGTGATTTCAGAAGCAACTGGTTTACAAATTCGGATTCCGGATGGGCTGTTGGCATTGGTGGTTTAATTAAAGTTACTGCTGACGGAGGAACAACTTGGGCAACACAAAGTTCAGGTATATCAGCTAATTTAACCAGTGTTTATTTCAGAACATCAACAGAAGGATATATACTGAGCGGTAACGGATTAATAAGAAAAACTACAAACTCAGGACTCAACTGGACTGCACAGAGTTCGGGATTAGCTACTGAACTACGGGATATAGTATTTACATCACCTGCAGTTGGATATATAGTCGGAGCCGGAGGAAAGATTCTGAAAACTTCTAACGGCGGAACAAACTGGGTGAACCAGACTTCCGGAACAACGCAGATATTGAGAGGAGTTTATTTTTCTGATAATTCAAACGGCTTGGCATTTGGTCATGCTGGTACAATTATAAAAACAACAGACGGCGGAACAACCTGGACTCCGCAAACTTCAGGTACAACTCAGGATCTTTATGCATGTTATTTTACTTCAGCTTCCACAGGCTGGACAGTTGGATTTGGAAGTACTGTTTTGAAAACAACAGACGGCGGTATAACATGGATATCAAAGAATGATGGAATAAACGGTGATCTTCGAAGTGTATATTTTTCTGCAACTGATTCAGGATGTGCTGCAGGCAGCGGAGGAGTATTGTATACTTATAATGCTGCAGCTTCAGGAACAGGAGGCATTGCTAATGTTTACAACGGATCCGCTTCAGGTTTATCAGCTGTTCCCAACAGTATTTTAAGCAGTGGTCCCGGTATCAGTCCTGTAAATAATATTGTCTCAGCGGCAGGAGACGTCAATAGTGACGGATACAGTGATGTGATAGTAGGTTATCCATACAGTTCAGGGAATACAGGTACAGTAATGATTTATCATGGTTCAACTTCCGGATCTCAAACAACACCCAATACAATTCTAACAGGAAGTCAGGCTGGTGCACAATACGGTAATAGTGTTTCAACTGCAGGAGATGTTGACGGTGACGGATATTCAGATATTATAGTAGCGTCTTCATATTTTGATAACGGTCAGACTGATGAAGGAAAGACATTCATTTACAGAGGTTCAGTTTCGGGAATAGTAAATTCAGAATACTGGACATATGAAAGCAATCAGAATAATGCAAAATTAGGAATATCAGTCTCTACAGCAGGAGATGTGAATGGTGACGGATATTCTGACGTTATAATAGGATCAGCAGGTCTTCTTTCATCTGGAAAGATTTATAGTTTCTATGGCTCGGCTTCAGGACTATCTGCAACTCCCGACTGGACTTATGAAGATGTTATTACCGGAGGATTTATTGGATTCAGCGTATCAGCAGCCGGTGATGTCAACGGTGACGGTTACAGTGATGTGATAGCAGGCTCGCCGGATTTCACAAATGAAGAGGGAAGTGAGGGCAGAGCAATAATGTTTCAGGGTTCGGCGTCAGGATTGGCAGCTGCACCGGACTGGTCAACTGAAAGCAATCAGATACAGGCAAAATATGGAAGCAGTGTTTTTACTGCAGGTGATATTAACGGTGACGGGTTCAGCGATGTGATCATAGGTTCCGGTATGTATGATAATGGTGAAACTGATGAAGGAAGCGCATTCGTATTTACCGGTTCAGCAGCAGGATTATCTTCAATTGCTAACTGGTCTTCTGCAGGGGGACAGTCAAATTCGAATTTCGGATGTTGTGTCTCATCAGCAGGTGATGTCAACGGAGACAGTTATGCTGATGTTATTATCGGAGCTTCAGATTATGATAACGGAGAATTAAATGAAGGAATTGTATTTGCTTACTTTGGATCATCTTACGGTTTATCGGCGTCACCTGACTGGTCGGCTGAACTCAATCAGGCAAGCGCATTATTCGGAGGCATCGTATCAACTGCAGGAGATGTCAATGGTGACGGATTTTCAGATGTAATTATTGGCGCTATAAATTATGATCACGGACAATCAAATGAAGGAGGAGCTTTTGTTTATTATGGATCGGTCTCAGGATTATCAGGAGTTCCGGACTGGTCCGGTGAAAGTAATCAGGCATCTGCAAATTATGGATCAGGCGTTTCAACAGCAGGTGATGTTAACGGAGACGGTTATTCTGATATAATAATAGGAGCACTAAGATATGATAACGGTCAGACCGATGAAGGAAGAGTTTATTGTTATCTTGGATCAGCTGCAGGATTATCTTTAACAGTGAACTGGACTGCAGAAAGTAATCAGAACAACGCTAATATGGGAAGTGTGTCCTCAGCAGGAGATGTGAACGGCGATGGATTTTCTGATGTGATAATCGGAGCGAGCAATTATGATAACGGTCAGACAAATGAAGGAAGGGTATATTGTTATCAGGGAACTTCCTCCGGGCTGCCTGCTTCAGCAAACTGGACAAATGAAAGCAATCAGGCAAATTCAAACTATGGTCTGAAGGTGTCATCGGCAGGAGATGTCAATGGTGACGGATATTCAGATGTAATTGTCGGCGCCATAACTTATGACAACGGAGAACTGGACGAAGGCAGAGCATTTGTATATCAGGGATCCGCTTCAGGTCTCTCTGCTGCAGAAAACTGGACAGCTGAAAGCGATCAGATATCTGCTAACTTTGGTACAAGTGTTTCATCAGCAGGAGATGTCAATGGTGACGGATATTCGGATATAATTATTGGTTCCAGTAATTATGATAAAACACTGTTAGATGAAGGCAGCGCATTTTTATATTTAGGTTCAAATTCAGGACTATCTGCAACTTCAAACTGGTCGGCAGAAAGCAATCAGATATCTGCTTACTTTGGTACAAGTGTTTCATCAGCAGGCGATGTCAATGGTGACGGCTATTCAGACGTAGTTATAGGAGCATCATTTTATGACAGCGGTCCGGCGGATGACGGCGCAGCTTTTGTTTATTACGGTAATAATGGAACCGGAGTGAAATCAACTGTTCAGCAATTCAAACCCGGCTCAGCTAATGTAGTATCTTCCGGCGGACTGACAGGAGCAAACGGACAGGTCAGATTTAATACATTTGGTAAATGTTCATACGGGAGAGCAGATGGAAAGATCGTTTACGAATATAAAGACAACGGAACTCCATTCAGCGGCGTAACAATTACAAACAGCACATCTTCTTCTGGCACAGGAACAGTTACAGATCTGGGTACTTCCATAACAGGTGTTCAGCTAAATAATGATATATCAGGTTTGAATTCATCTAAAGAATACAAATGGAGATCGAGAGTACAGTACAGTCTTGTAAATAATCCGTATCAGAAGCTTGGTCCATGGAAATATTACACTAATTATGTCCCGAATCCACTTGGGAATTTCAGAGCTTCCGATGGTTCAGCAGTGAAGCAGTTAAATCTTACAATGCTGATCCAGGGATTTTATAATTCATCAACTGATCTTATGGTACAGGATACTGCGCGAGTATATATAAGAAACAGTACAACACCTTACGCGATAGTTGATTCAGCAAAAGCATATCTGAGCAATACTGGCGCAGGCACATTCTCATTTTTAAATGCAGTAAACGGAGTGAATTATTATTTGCAGCTGAAGCAAAGAAACTCATTGGAAACATGGAGCAAGACGGTGCAGACATTTGCAGGGAATTCGCTCACATATAATTTCACGACGGCAAATACTCAGGCATATGGGAATAATATGATAAATGTCGATGCATCTCCCGTGTTGTATGCAGTTTACAGTGGTGATGTAAATCAGGATGGTATTATAGATCTCAATGATGTAATATCCGTTTACAATGCGGCATCAGGTTTTTCATCAGGCTATGTCGTGAATGATGTAAACGGAGATAATATAGTTGATCTGAATGATATACTTATTGCATATAATAATTCGACTGCGTTTGTGGCGGTGATAAGACCGTGAGATGCGAGTCGTAAGATGTCAAACGTGAAACGTGAAACGTCAAATGAATGCAGTTAGATTCCAATTTTTTAGAAAGTGTGATTTATTTTTACAATACAGTTTACATGAGTAAGTTATCAATTATGAGTCTCTCATTTAATAATTAGGAACCGAGGGCGCGAATTATTTTTCAAATTCATTTAACTTTTCCAAAATCCATTGAACATTCGTAAATTTTGAAGAGTATATTTTGGTTTTGAATTTTGCAAAAGCATATTCATCAAATTTAAATTTAAGTCTTATTAGTTCACTTACGGAATTGACGAATAACAAATAATTATTTCTCATTTCCTCCTTTATTAGTTTTGATTTTCTGAGAAAATGTCTATATGCATCTATGTATGATATAGCGTTTTCAAAAGCATTTAATTCATAAAGGCTTTTTAGAGTCAGTGTTTTAATATCATTCTTAAAATAAAGATTATCATTTGTAGAATTAAGCAAATCATTTAAGTTAATATTATTACACAGATCTAAGGTGTTTTGAAATTTACCCTGCAGGAAATTCAGCTGTGAATTTGAATAGGCAAGTATGGAGTCGCGGCTTTGTTCATCAACGAAGCGGATATATTTTGAAATAAATTTTTTCAGAATATTTATTTCCTTTTCCATTGTGCAGAGTATCAGAATATTTCTGTACAAATTTAAGTCAATGTAATCACTTTCCCTGTGCGAAAGCACATTAAACTTTAACATCTCAAGCATAAACTTTAAAAAATCCTTATTGCGGGAATTATCCCCCGCTGAAATTCTATTTATGTAATAAACCTGCATTACGGAATAAATATTTTTCCTGTCGATCTTTGTAAGCGCCGAATAATTATTCCGAAAATATTTTCCCGCAATATTAAAATGCTCATCACTTTCTTCTGGTTGCCCGGAAAGAAAACAAATGCTTAAGTGAAAATAAATCATCAGCAATGGTGAGTCTTCAAACTCAGTCTGATGGCTCTTCATGTATTTCAAAGAATGTTTTAAAAAGTCATACCTGTGCTTTACATTTACTCGCTGCTCTTCTACAAGCATGTAAAATACATTCTCTAAAATTGATAAAAGAAACAGCTTTGTTGTATTCTTCAGCTGCTTATCCCTGAAATCATCCGTTAATGATTTATCCACTATAAGAAAACTTTTAATTTCATAGATAAAGTTAACATCTTCGTAATAGCTGTGATCTTTAGCTTTGCCGGATTTAATCTTTTTCTCAAAAGCTCTGATTTTTTTCTCCGTAATATCAATTAAATCCCTGTTCTTCAGATCTTCTATAAAGAGCTTTTCGAATGCAGGATTACATTCTGTCAGGTTTATTTTTAAGAATTTTTCTGCAAGTACATTCAGATCCGAAAAAAGGTTGCGTATATAAGACTCTTTATAAACTGCATTACCCATCATGAATTTGAAAAGGCTTTGTTTTGATAAATTCTCAGAAGAATAGTCAGGATGATATTTTATGAGTAAATCAAAAAACTTTATGACCTTTAAATTCTTATTATGAAATGGATTATGTATGAATTCATTAAACAGTTTTAGTTCCTTACAGGAAAAAGATCTGAGGATTTGTATAATGCTGTATTTTAACATATTCTGAAATTATGAACAAATATTCAGATGTTAAAGTCAGGATGCTGTTTAAAAAAATATACTCCGGAGAATTAATGCAATCAAATTAATTTGCTGCAGATCTCATTACGTCCTTCGTGAAGTCAGAAAAAAATAATTAAATTAAAAAACTGAAATCAATCATCATGAAAAATTATTCAATAATTTCTGCGATTACCGGAATTATTATCATGTTCTATTCCGGAACATATACTAATTGGTTAAAAGATAAAACCGAAGTTTTTTATATTTCTATAAATAGAAAGTAAAATAAATGTTCGTATAAATATGTATGACTTTATTTTATTTATACTTAATTATAACTTTGCGTGTCAGTAATAAATACTGAAATTATTAAAATTAAAAGAGGTTATACAAATGGCGAAAGCAGTAAAGAAAAATGCTGTTAAAAAAGCTGTAGTAAAAAAAGCAGTTAAGAAAGCAGCAGTAAAAAAAGCAGTTAAGAAAGCAGTAGTTAAAAAAGCGATAAAGAAAAATGTAATAAAGAAAGCAGCGATAAAGAAAGCTGTAAAGAAAGCGGTAAAGAGAAATGCCGTGAAGAAAGCTATTTTAAAAAACGCATTAAGATAGTAAATAGTCAATTATATCCATCTCAGCCGGGTTTCTTTTACCGAATATCATCTCAGTGAATATTTATAAAAGAAGCCCGGCATTATCTTCCTTTATTAAAATCTTCTATAGTGATTGCAGTTCCGGTTATGGTAGCTTGTAACTGTAAAAATAATTTCAAATTTTAAATTGTAAAAATCAAATGTGATATGCTAAATGAGTTTAATTCAAATTTAAAATAAATTTGAATAAGTATAGGGGGAAGATCTTCCGGTTTTTTTGATAATTATATATTTGTAACAACTATTATAATTACAAACAAACTCAACAAACTTACCAAACTCAGCAAACTCAGCAAACTCAGCAAACTCAGCAAACTTACCAAACTTAATTAAGATATCAGCTTATTCAGCTTTTCATTCAGCCAGTTTTTTTCATAAAGATATTTCTCCTTATATATTTGATCTCTTATTATTTCTTGTTCATATTTATCAAAAGAGAATTTAAGCTTCATGATTTTAAGAAAGTACTTAATATAATTCAAATAAGAATTCTTATCTGAATTATTCAGATTTTTGGAGTTTTTAATATAGTGTTTGAAAGTATCAGCTAAAGAATAAAACTGCTCATCCATACCGAGTTCATAAAAAATTCTGAGCATAATTATCTTCACATCTATTTTAAAGACTGCAAGATCGTATTTAACTTTTGAAATATTTTCAAGAGATTTATCAAAATCTTCTTTACCATAAAAGATCACAGCTTTTGAATAATATTTCAAATTCTCCCGTAATTCAGGTAGCAATTCACAGGTATAAACATTGATGAAATCTTCAGCCCAGTCATACTTCCCGAGCTTGCAGGAAAATAAAACCGCATTTCTATATAAATCGGGCTGCATAAAATCTTCATCCTTAATCTTATAAGCCTTGTCTTCAAGACAGGAAACTATTAGAGAATGTTGTTCATCACAATTTAGCTCTTCGCTTATAATCTGATTTGCAGCAATTATATTAATCAGATCTGAGTAGTAATAGTTTTTATCAGCTCTGCTGATCACGGATCTATTCTCAAAAAATATTTTCTTTGCTTTAAAATAATAGCTGCTGTCATTATTATTTATCAGACACATGTAAGTATAATAATTGAAACAGAGATCAGCATAACGTGAATTGCTTTTATGAATATCCAGTATCTTTTCCATATCAACAGACTCAAGAAATCTGTTAATTGATTTATTGCTGGTATGAACTCCGCTATAAGTTTCAGTAAGAAATTTGATCTTTGCATTTCTAAGAAGATTAAGCCAGAAATATACGGAGATAACATCTACTTCCGAGAAATTGCTTTCCAGATAACTTTTTAAATCAAGCTTTAAATTATAATATCTTGAATTTAAACTTGCGAGCAGCATTTTTTCAATGTCTTCATTTCCCGAAATGCTCTCCTGATGTTTCAGATCATCACAGGCTTTAAGCAAATACTGATCATAATATTTTAAAAGATTTCTGTCCAACAATTTTTCCAGAACGATCCGGTTTCTGAGAACATTGTTGTTCCTTATACCGGTAAAAAATAAGTATTCTTCGACAGCTTTTAAAAGATAAGACGAGAGAGACCTGAAGTTATTTTGTGATTTCTTATTTGCATAATCAGAGCCGGGATAAAGTTCTGAGAAAATATCTGATTCATTAAGCCTGTCAGACTTAAAATCCGGATGATATTTTTTTAAGATCTTTAAAAGTGGAAGCGGATCTCTGCTCTGTTTAAAGTAAGGACCGGTTAGAAACTTTTCAAATTCATTCAGTTCCTCTTTTGAAAAAGTCCTGAGAAATACAATGAGCTTTGTGTCTTTGTACTCCATTTGAAAAATATTAATTCATAACAAAATAACAAATAAAGTATTGTTTGTCACGCCTAATTCAAACATTTCTAAAATCTAAATCAAAATCTGCATAATAAACAACATTAAATTTCTTTGACTCAGTTAATAATGTTGATTAGATTTACACAACTTTTAAAACAAAAGGAGGCGATCATGAACAAATCAATTTTAATTGCGGGAATATTTCTTATTGCAAATTCCGTTTATTCCCAGTTCAATTCATTTTCAGTAAGCAGCAAAGCTGCTGCTAAATCCAATGCATTCCATAAAATTTTATCCGTTATTCAATCAAGCTCTTCTGACAATTCGCCTCAGCCGGAACTGCAGGATTTTAAATCAAAGGCAGAATCAGGTATGCATACCATGTATCCGGGCAGCAGACTTATAAATCTGAGATGTGAAAAAAAATCCGGCTGGTCAATTTCATTATCAGAATCATTTCAAAGATACTTAAGTGAGATTTATAAGGATGATCTGTCCCTTATGAAAAATGACCGGTTAGAAAATATTATATCCGAATTGCGTGAAAAAAAGTACAGTTACTGTATAATGCAATGGGAAATTATGACTGAAGGCATGACTAAAAATGTCAGATCAATTGCAATATTTGATGAGAACGGGAAAGCAGTATTCGATACGGAGCTTGTTAATTTAGCTTCATATAGAATTTCAAATGAATCAAATGAAAATGATTACGGCTCGCCAAACGTAATAAGCGTAATAAAAAATCAGGATAGTCAGACCAAAACAAGGACGCTTACTCTTGAAGGTACATTCGGGTCAGTTCAGCTGCGCTATGAAGCAAGAGTCACGGCAATAGTGTCACCTTATATTACAGCATCCACAAATGATGCGGAATATAATTATTTTACAAATCATATCATTTGTCAAAGGATAAATCCGACCGGTTTCCCTCCGGATGCGGAACCATTCCTGTATTTTGGAACAGGCGGGGAATATGCAATTCTCTATTCGAATGCAACTCCTTCTACCAGCCCTATTGTAATTACAGGAGGAACAGGTGACAGGTTCAATACAGGACTATACAATGTCTCCGGCGCTAACGGACAAAACTGGTCTTTCTCTTATGATTTTTCCGTTGATATTGGCATAGGTATAGGAATTACTCCGCATTCCAATATCAGCGCATTATCTTTAAGCGCTGTAAATAATCATTCAATTAATCTGCTGAATTATGTTTACAATAACAACGTTGCAACCGGAGATGTAAGAGCGGTGTTTTTTAACGGAGGAAGTTTAAATGCAGACAATTTTAAAATTCTTACCGGTACGGGGGCAGGTGAAACCGGTAAAGTAAATATAACTTCAAAGCTTCAGGCAGGGTATATTGCACCGAATATTTCAGGGACACCCGTACCGAATTTTTTCCCTGAAACATCTGCAGCATTTGATTTTCCGGTACAGTTTCTGCGCGGTGATCATGTTCTTCAGCCGGGATATCAGTTATCTTCAACCAGATACAATATTGCAATAGGACAGATTGAAACATTAAAAGTGAAAATTACAAATAACAGTCATGCAGTTAAATTAAAAGGCGGAAGTGTTACATTAAATTCATCTTCACTCAATAACATTCTGACTATTCTGTCTCCTGCTACTGTTGCAATTGATTCAATTGATACAGTCAGATCAAAAACATTCAGCTTCATTGTCAGGGGAAACTCAGGCGGTACGGTAACACCTCAGGCAAATATTTCCTCAATGGGATGGGGATGGCCGGCTCCTCCTGATATTTTAATAAATAATATAGTCAGCATAGACAGCAATATAAACGTATCACCCGTCGGAATTGTCAACATCTCCGGAAATGTGCCCGGCAGGTTTCAGATGTACCAGAACTATCCTAATCCGTTTAATCCGGTCACTAAAATAAAATTTGACATTCCCGGTTCAGCAGGTCATATCGCCGTTAAACTGATAATTTACGACAACACAGGCAGGGAGATATCTGTTCTTGTTCATGAAAACTTAAATCCCGGAACTTACGAAGCAGACTGGAATGCAGCTGAATATTCCAGTGGTCTGTATTTTTCAAAACTGATTGC
>CAZLOL010000054.1:11828-17248 GCA_964561045.1 uncultured Ignavibacteriaceae bacterium
CAGTGATGTAAATTCACAATGGACATACGGAGCACCATTTTCAGTATCTCCTCCGTCTCCGACCTGGCAGCAAGTTGACAGTAAAGTCCCGGTATCCGGAAATATAATGCTCCAGGATCTGACAAAACCATATCCGACAAATGCGTGGTTCAATGTATTATTCCTGTACGGAACCACCTATCCGTATCCTGATGGTCAGGGGGAGCTGGCACAGAACAGATGCTGGGTTTATCCTTATCAGATAGGATTCGGAAAAGAATACAGCACACCAAATCCTGCCTACAATAAATATTCAATGCTTGGATTCGGATACAGACCTTTTATCATAGATCAGCGGGATCAGACATTTCCGAAGGTGTACTGGGATCAGTCTGCATGGTCTTTTTTAGGACAGCATGATCCGGGAATGAATATACAGCCGTCTATTAATAATGATTATACCGAGTTATCCGCAACTATAAAATTTACAAATACCGCTAATCCTTCACAATATTATGAAGCTCCGATAGTGAGAGGAATGCCTTATGTTACGATGAT
Source organism: uncultured Ignavibacteriaceae bacterium (assembly GCA_964561045.1). GTDB lineage: Bacteria > Bacteroidota > Ignavibacteria > Tepidaquicellales > Tepidaquicellaceae > JAGPCH01. Next base: position 12,366 of record CAZLOL010000054.1, read on the forward strand.
ATATAATAATGTGCAGCCGGAAGTTTTTTTCTGGTCTCCTGCTCTTGAATCGGTAAACGATGTGCAGTTAAGCGGGACAAACAATCGGTTTCACGGAAAGACCTTTAAGCTGAAGACAACTGATACTCCGAACCCAAACTTTCCCTCTCAGACCTGGATGCTGTACTGTTCTGATACCATTACTATTCAGTGGGATCAGTTACATTCAAGCATGTATGCAGTAAGAAATCTGACGGGATATTTCAGAATGGCGGAGCTGACATATCAGTCTGAGAATCTGACACCTTCTGATATACAGGCAAAGATAACTTTGCTGAATAAATATTCTAAATTTGTTCCTTTGAAAGGAGAAGTAGCTGCAACAGTGACCGGGAATACTGCAAATCTTCAGTACCGGTATACCAGATATAATGAAAGCTCTTCATATGGTGACTCTCTGCTGATGCTTGCACTGCCTCATCATGTTGACATGCTTCCTGCAGGCTCGACAACCGGTATACTGAAGTTCAAAGTATTGAAAGGAACGATGAATGAAGTTTATAAAAATAACTGGAATATGACGGAACAGTTAGCTGATTATTCCTGGTATCCGAAATACGGGAATCTTTCTACGGTTCCTGATGAACAATGTGATTCATTAAAGAATTTTCTTCTGAAAGATACAACGGCTTATGCTAACAGGAACTATCAGTGGACAGATGTATATGCTTCAGGTAAATCACTTGCAAAGCTGGGCAGGCTTGCAGTTATTTCAGATGAATTAACGGAAAAGGATGCAGTAAGGTATGCATCACTTATTCCTGTTTCGAAGAATATCCGTGATTCTCTGAAAATATTTCTGGGAAAGTGGTTAGACGGTCAGAGCACGATACTGCCCGGTGTCCCTGAAAGTAAGAAAGACTCAATTATTTATGACCGGATTTACGGAGGTCTGATCTCAAGCCGGTCGCATGATTCATTGCATCTTAACAGTGGCGTGGATTTCGGCAGTGCAGTTTATAATGATCATCATTTTCATTACGGATATTATATATATGCAGCGGCTGCAATTGCAAAGAAAGATCCTGCCTGGTTTACAGCCAATAATAATCATTATCTGAACAGAACCATTGACCTGATAAGGGATATTTCAAATCCGAACAGATCAGATAAATACTTTGCCCTTCACAGATATAAAGACTGGTTTGACGGTAATTCATGGGCAAACGGAATGGTGCCTTACGGCGGAGGAAAAAATCAGGAGAGCTCTTCAGAATCAATTAACGCATGGTATGGTATGTACCTCTTCGGTCTTGCCATGAATAATACCGATATAATGAACACCGGAAAGATCATGCTTGCTCAGGAAATAAGATCCGCACAAAAGTATTATCACATAAACTTACCTCAGACAAATCCGGTATATCTCCCGGTATATACAAATAAATTTCATACTGTCACCAATCTGTATCAGGGTACAATGGATGCAAGCACATTCTTCGGAGATGTAAATTATTATTCTACAGGAATTCAGATAATTCCTGTTACACCGGTGACGGAACAGCTTTGGGGAAAAAACATTTCACAGGATATTTTTAATTATACACCAAACGGACTGAAGTATACACCCTGCTTTGATGCCGGAAACACTTATACAATAGCCTGGCAATGGACTTCCGTATGTGTCGGAATTCAGGCAACTGCTTATCCGGGAGATGCTCTTGATTTTTTTAAACATTACAAGGATGATCTCGGTAAGCTTGACAACGGTCAGTCACATTCAAATGTATATCACTGGATCATTACGAGGAATCACAGGTTACCTGAGCCGCATTTACCTTCCCTGATCAAACTTATACCGGAAGGTCTTTATAATTCTTCGGAAAACAAATTAAATATCATAGATACAGCTGTAATATATCTCAGAAATGCAATCTCACCTTACAGTATAGTTGATTCGGCCCGTTCAGTTCTGGATTCATTGAACTTTTCAGGTTCTTTTTTATTCAATAATGCACCAGCCGGGACTTATTATCTGCAAATCAGGCACAGGAATTGTCTGGAAACATGGAGTAAAGCCGGAGGAGTACATTACTCTCCCGGAGTAGTACTAAGCTATGATTTTACAAGTTCATCATCACAGGCATTCGGGAACAATCTTCTTCAGGTTGATACAATTCCTGAATTATATGGAATATACAGCGGCGAAATAGTTCAGGATGGTAATGTAGATCTTACGGATATTTTTGCAGCATATAATGATGCCGTATTAAATACGGCAGGTTATAATATCACTGACATAAACGGGGATTATCTGACAGATCTGTCAGATGTAATAATTGTATTTAATAATTCGAACAGGTTTGCAAGTAAAATTAGTCCGTGAAATTAAAAAGCCGGAAGCAAATCATAATACTTCAACATGGACATGCCTGGTGTGTTACTTCTGATGTGATGTATTAAATCAGAAATATATATGATTGAAATTTGAAATTTGTAATTTAAAATTTTAAATTGAACAAGAGCCAGTGGATAGATCTGCCGGCTCTTTTAATAATACAGGTATATTAATTTTTTAATTTTTATTTTTTCTGCTTAACTCTTCAATTTTATTTGTAATCCAGTCTGATCCGGGAACTTTCATTGATGCTTTAACTTTCTTCTTGAGACTGAACAGTTTATACTCGTCATAATTGAAATTCAGGCTGATCAGTTCATTAACTGCTTTGACAAGGAAAATTAAAATTTCTCTGGAAGATTCCCTAATAAATTTTTTGAGCTTCTCCTTTTCATTCAGCTTAAAGCACAGTATTAAAATATTTCTGTATAAATTCAGGTTGATGAAGTTTTTCCTGTTATGTGAGATTACATTATTCTTAAGCATTTAAAGAAGCAGGTTAAGCAGCTGAATATTATAAGAAATTTCACCTTCACGGATCTTATTATCATAATATATCTGCATTATGGAATAGATATTCTTTTTATCCTTCTGTATGTATCAAGAAAAGATTCCATCTGATTTACAGATGGAATCTTTCGTAGCTTTTGTCAAAGCTGTATGTTCCGGATTGTTAAAAATTTTAATAAAAAAGAAAGAAACAGGAAGTTTTTATATACAAACCCGTCAAAAAACCGTAAAAGTTTTATTTGAAACAGTATAATAATCAGAGTAATTTTGTATCAGATTTCTCTGAATGAACAAAAATAAGAATTTCTCTTCAATCTCATTCAGAGAAAAGACAGATGCTCTCTGCCGGCTCGAGCGGCGGAGAGTCAGATGTCGGAAATAATAATAAAATAAATTTTAAATAAAAAATGAGATTGAAAAAAATATTCAGCGGCATTGCTGTATTAATAATGCTTTTAATAACACAATCAGTAAATTCTCAGGATAACCTGAGTTCTTCAGTCAGTACTAATTTACCGCTTCACAATGAAATACAGTCACCTGAAAAATATGAAAGCAGTGATGCTGTATTATTGGAATTAGATAAAGCGTATAAATCTGCTCTTGAAAAAGGAAATGAATCAAAAGCAGAAGAAATAAAATCCGAGATGTATAGTATCATTCCTGCCGAAAAGATCTTTACCGTTAGAAACAGAAACAGGGATCTGAAAATATTAGAAAATCAGGTGATACCTGAAAATGACTGGGCAACAGGCAATCAGAGGATACATTACGGAAGCGTAAATCATGCTGCCGGATACTTTAAAATGATCGATATGAAAATGGGTGAAGACAATAATGTTTATTCCACGGTTTGTAAAAATGAAGGATCATACGCGACTCTCGTAATATATAAATCCACAGATTTTGGAATCAACTGGGTTCAAATAATAGGGATCGGCATAGGAGACAGAATCTCTAATATTTCAATGACCGTGGAATCAAAAAACAATCTGATCCCGGATTCCACAAGGATTATAGTCTTTTATACAAACAGTACGGATTATGTAAATTTCAATAATTCTACAATAAATTATCTTTCGGTAAAATCTAACGGCACAAATTATAGTCACGGGCAGATTGCAGCTCCGGACTCAGGGAATAAATTCACCGGTATAAGCGCTGTGAGTGACGGTGCTTACTGGCAGGGAGCTACATATTTCGGTGTAGTATGTACTGAAGCAGATAATGTTACCGGACAGACCAAAAAGATCAGATTCCTGAGAACCATTGACTGGGGAGCAACATGGACAGGTTCTGTTCTGAATACTTTTCAGAATGACAAATTTCCGAGTGCAGGTTATAAGAAAGGAACAGGCGATTCAGTTTATATTGCCGTTGAGAGAAGTTTTAGTTCAACAGAGAGTCAGATCAGGGTGATCGCAACACCATGGCTGCCCTCGGTTAATTTCAATACTTATTATCTTACTTCTGCTCCGAATGTTCTATATGAGAAACCTTGCCTGACAGTCAGACAAAATAATCCTGCTTCCAGTGTAATGATAACATGTTCTAAGAATAATTTTCCTTTTTATCATTTCACCAATAGCGGAGGAGCGTCGTGGGAAATTGATTATTCACTTAATTCAGATAATTCCTCAAATGTACTATATACATATTGTTCGTCATCAGCTGCCGGTCCCGCGCCGTTTACGGTCAGTACTTTAAATACAGGTAAAGACTCTGTCAATATCAGAAAAGGGGTTCCCGGGAATTTGGGAAATACAGTTTATAAAGTTAACAGCATCAGATCAGTGGAATACGTTACGCCGGTATGCGAGTCCGTTTACAGAAACGGGAAGAATTTTTCCATAGTCACTTACGCAGGGACTGAATCACCTTACGGTAATACATACTTTGCTAATGAAGGGTTGAAAAAATTAAATATAAAATTGTCAATACAGGGATATTATAATCCTTCTACAAATTCTTTATATGCAAATGATACGGTTACAGT
>CAZLOL010000055.1:0-17118 GCA_964561045.1 uncultured Ignavibacteriaceae bacterium
TGTCAAATTCAACTGTCAATACATTTTCAATAAAATATGTTCCGGCTTCCGGATATTCTGGTTCAATGTATGTTGATTTTTTTGAAATTCAGTATCCTAAAATATTCAGGATGAGAAATTCAAAACTGTCTTCAAATACTGGAAGCGCAGATACAACTTCCAGATTATTCAGTGTTAGCAGCTATAACTCGGCAAGTCCCATGAATATTTATGATGTTTATAACAATATGAGGATTAGTTCATTTACAGGAAGTCTGGACACTTTAAAATTTACTGCGAAAAGTAATGCAAAATTAGAATTTGTTAACAGTGATATAACAAAAAAACCCATTCGCATTAAACAAAGGTCTGTTCCCGATTTATTAAGTTCAGTAAACGGGGCTGATTATCTGATCATATATCACAATTCTTTTTTGTCACAGGCTGAGCAACTCAGAGCTTACCGGCAGTCACATGATAATTACAGATCATTCAAAGCTGATATAGAAGATATTTATGATGTATTTAATTTTGGACTTGAAGATCCTAAAGCTGTAAGAAATTTTACAAATCATGTTTATAATAACTGGCAGTTACCCAGGCTAAGTTATATTTGTTTACTCGGAAGAGCATCATTAGATCCGAAGAAAATCAATTCTTCATCCTCATATCATAAAAATTTAGTTCCGACTTACGGCAATCCACCCTCAGACGGGTATTTTGCAAATTTTAATATCGGGACTTTCTGTTACTATCACCAGATTGCGATCGGAAGATTGCCTGCGTATGATGTTTCTGAAGCTCAGACAATGGTTGATAAGATCATTGCTTATGAGAGTCAAAGTCCGGCCGACTGGTCAAAAGATTTCATTTTTATTACGGGAGGGGGAACTATTTCAGAGCAGAATTCACATCAGTCAAAATCCAATTCAGAAATTAGTCAGTATATTATACCTCCGAGTATATCAGGTGATCCACATAAGATATACAGATCAGACGTATCAGGAGTACCTACTTTTAATTTAAAAGATTCAATAAGAAATGATATAAACCGCGGGGCTTTGTACGTTAATTTCAGGGGACATGCCGGAAGTCATGACTGGGAAGTTGGTATGAACGATCCTAATACGCTTTCAAACGGGAATAAGCTGCCGATTGTTTTGAGCCTGACATGTTTTACCGGAGAAAATTCAAAATCTAATTTTCGCGGATTCGGAGAAAGATTTGTTTATTTGGGAGGAAAAGGAGCAATTGGATTTGTAGGAACTACAGGTTGGAGCTACGCTCAGTATGGAAATGATTTCGGGTCATACATCCTGATTGCAATGAAAATGGATTCTGCAAGAAGGATTGGAAGTTTAACAAAATACGCGCAGACGGAGATGTCTACTGATTCTCTTTCTTTCAGCATAAGACATACTCTAAATTGTTACGGTTTGATCGGAGATCCGGCTGTAAAACTGAATTTCCCCGTAAGACCTGAATTGTCCGTTTCAAATTCTGATTTCAGTTTATCAAACAGCTTTCCAAATATCGGTGATAATATTACATTGACTGTTTCCCCGAAAAACTACGGACTGAATTGCGATTCTGCAAAAATAAGAATGCAGATGAAAAAAGATAATCAAAATTATTATTTCAAGGATACAGTTGTCAGAAATTTCGGATTGGAAAAGACTGTAAATTTCAATATAAAACTTGACTCTGTGGGATTATATGCTGCAACAGTAACTCTTGATTATGATAACTGGATTCCTCTTGAAAATAAGAGCAATAATGTTCTTAATATAAATATACCTGTTAAAAATTCTGCATTTATTCCTTTAAGACCTGTTAACAACTCAGTCATAGATTCTGACAGCGTCGAATTCAGCGCTTTGAATCCCAGGCTAAGTACAATATCAAATACGATAAAAGTAATTTTACAGATGGATACAAGTTCCGTTTTCAATTCTCCAATTCTGAAGACCTTTGCAAACAGCAGTACATCAGGAGTAACCACAAAATTTAAAACTTCATTACCTTTACTTGTAAACAATAAAATATATTACTGGAGAACAAACTGCATAATCAACAAAGACAGTTCCGGATGGTCAGGACTGCAGACATTTATTTATAATAATACAATTAAATCACTTTCCGGAAAATCAAGGAATGAAGAACAGTTAAGTTCAAATATTACTGTTATAAAGAATAACCCGAATCAATATTCTCAATCTGATTATTACAACACGGCATATAAAACAAACGGAATAGAGCTTACAGATTATACAGCAAATTTATTTGTACGGTCTTTAGGAAGTAATGCCGAAGAATCTTCTTATTTCAGCGTAGGTGATAAGAACATATATATAGACGGCGGATTAAACGCGGGTATAAATATTCTAAAGGTTAAAAAAGTAAATGGCAGTATCATTACATTTAAAAACTTCAAAATGAATTCTGGTACATCCAATGATTCGTTAGTCACATTTCTGAATACATTTGATTCAACACAGTATATGATGCTCTTAAATGCTGCTTATGTACCAAGTGCTGTATATCTTAATACCGCCTCAAAGAATAAGCTAAGACAGTTTGGAAGCATTTACTGCGATTCGATAAGTCTGTTAAGTTATTTTCACACCTGGAGTTTAATCGGTTATCTCGGAGCAAACAGCAGCCAGACATCTGAAATGTTTGATCCCTGCTGCAGATCCTCTCCAAATTGTACAGCCTGCGATCACTGGACTGAATCCGTAAGCAATATGCAGGTTACATTTAAGAAAACAAGCGGAACGGTCTCAAGCATAGTGGGTCCGGCTCAATCATGGACAGATCTTTCATGGACTCAGACTTTAAGTACAAACAGTACTGTTGCATTTGACGTTTATGGAATAGATAACAATAATCAACAGATACTTCTTTTATCAAATCTTCAGAATCCTATTTCCAATGACCTGAGTTCAATAAATGCATATCAGTATCCTAAGCTGAATCTTGTAACAAAAATAAATATTGATACTTTAGTTGGTAAGAACTCATCGGTTTTGAATTCTTTGAATGTTAATTATACTGCTCCAACCGAATTAACCTGGGATGTGAATTCACTTAAAGTCGCTTCAAATTACAAAGCAGGTGAAACTGCGAAACTGAACTTTGTTTTCTATAATTCCGGATATACAAGTTTATCCGGGCTGATCTTAAATCTTTACAAAAAAAGTATTAATTCAGTTAATTTCCTGTCCTCGGATACACTATCTTATGTACTTCAGCCGGACAGTTTAAAGTTTTACACTACTAAATTCACCGTACCATATTTCAGGGACAGTATGAAAATAATTGCTGAACTCAGGCCAAAGGATCAGAAAAATGAATTCTACGTATTCAATAATAATATTGAGTTCACAATGAACACTGTTCATTTAAATAAACCTGCAAACATAATGGTTTACAGTGACAATCAAATATTAAGCAGCGGTGATTATGTGGCTCCAAAACCTGAGATTAAAATTACAATTTCAGATCCGGACAGATCTTCTTCTCTTATTTCGGATACCACAGTATTTTCTCTGAGTCTAAACAACAATCATGTTCCTTATTATATTAACGGAAAAACGAACTCTATATTAAGGGTAATTGACAATGACAATATGAACTCCGGAAACTCCGGCACTGTAATGTTTTATCCGGAATTTTTAAATGGTCAGAATAAAATATCATTATTCTATAATTCAGGAACTGAAAATTCGGATACAGTTTCTTTTGATGTTTTTGTCAGCGATGAGCTTGCAGTAAAGGATCTCTATAATTATCCGAATCCTATGAAGAACGAAACGAGTTTTATTTTTAATCTTGCCGGTTCTTATGTGCCCGAGAAATTTAAAATTAAAATATACACTGTTTCCGGAAAACTAATAAAACAAATAGAGTCTTCTGTAAATATAGGTAACAATAAAATACCCTGGGATGGAAAAGATGATGACGGTGATATTATTTCAAATGGTACTTATTTGTATAAACTTGTGACTGAAGACGAATCTCAAACAGTTACTCAGACTCAGAAACTTGTGATCCTCAGATAATTCTGTTCAGACAAAATCAAAAGGCATGGAAATATTTTTTCCATGCCTTTTTTAATTCTAATTAACAGCTAATTCTATTTAGATAATTCAAATTCAATCACTGTTAACAGTTCCTCCGAATCGGGCTTGACCTTACTTTTAAATCTTGCTGTAATATCACCGTTTTTGCTGATCACAAATTTTTCAAAATTCCAGCCGATATCTCCGGAAGGCTCTGAGTTAGCAGTTAGTCTTTCATACAGCTGACTTTTATCATTTCCCAGTACTTTTATTTTATCAAACAAAGGGAAAGTAACATTGTATTTTGACTCACAGAAAGTTCTGATCTCTTCATTTGTGCCGGGCTCCTGATCACCGAAATCATTGCACGGGAATGCAAGTATCTCAAATCCCCTGTCCTTATATTTTTCATAAATTGATTCAAGTCCTTCATACTGAGAAGTATATCCGCATTTCGATGCAACATTTACTATAAGAAGTACTTTACCTTTATAATCCGAAAGGTTCTTGTTCTCCCCGTCCATGGTTTTAACGGACAGGTCGTATATATTCTTATTCAAGCTGTTGATTCCTTCTGATTTGATTTGATTAGTTTTGTTATTCGATTGTGCATTTGAATTCTGACTTGTAGTTCTGGAGCAGCTGACAATTGTAATTTGAATAACTGATAATGCCAAGATCAAAATAAATTTTTTCACGATATATTATAATTTTTATAAGATTAAATTTCAGTGATAACAACTCAATCAGGTTTAAAAAAATTCACATTTATCAGTCATTTAAGTTAATTGGCTCCAGTTCACCTTCACTGCTTGCAATTACTACACATGCTAATGAATCAGCTATGACATTCGGCACAGTCCTGCACATATCAAGTATCCTGTCAACTCCTATTATTAATGCTATCCCTTCTTCAGGAACTCCTACTGATTTCAGAACAATAATAAGCATGATTAGTCCTATGCCGGGGACAGGTGCAGTACCAATTGCTGCAAGTGCTGCAGTAAAAACTATAGTCAGTTGTTGAGTAAGATTCAGATCAAATCCGTAAACCTGCGCAATGAACATAGCAGCAACTGCCTGATACAGCGCAGTACCATCCATATTCACTGTTGTTCCCAGTGGTAATACGAAACTTGCTATCTTATTGGGAACTCCCAGTTTTTTTTCACATATGTCCATTGTTACCGGCAATGTTGCAGCTGAAGAGCTGGTAGAGAATGCCACTGCGATTACGGGTCTTTGAACCTTGAAAAAATTGAATACATTTACTTTCGTGAATAATTTCAGAAGAAGAGGATACTCAACGAAAGTAAGTATTGTCAGTCCTAAGATTACGGTAAGAGAATATAAGAGCAGTGTCTGAAGAATGTTAAATCCAAATTCAGCTACGGTAGCAGATATCAGAGTAAATACGGCAATCGGCGCAACATACATTATTTTTTCAACAAGCATAATCATCGCATTGGAAATGCCGTCAAAAAAATCTATCACGGTCTTCGACTTTTCGGTTTTTATCTGTGATAAAAAGATCCCTGTAAGTATTGCGAAAAAAACTATCTGTAAGAAATCTCCGTCTGCTATTGCTTTAAATGGATTCTTTGGTACAATATTCACAATGAAATCCAAAATGTTCATTGATACATTCTGTTCTATTTTGCTTTGGGCATCCTCCTGAAATGTTTCAAGCAGTCTTGATTTTGTATCTTCCGGCATGAATTTTCCCGGCTGAATAATATTGGCACACACAAGACCTATTGTAATAGCGATAAGCGCAGTCAGTGCATAAAAGCCCATTGTCTTGCCTCCGATTTTTGCAATATGCTTCAGATCAGATAAAGAAGCCGCTCCAACAATCAGTGAAGCCAGAACCAGTGGAACAGCAATCATAGTTAAAAGGCGTATGAAAATATCTCCTATAGGTTTAAGCATAACGCCGATAGTCCTGACCTTGCCTATCTCCTTAACATTTTCAATTAACTGCTTTTCCTTGTCAGGATATTTAATTTCAATCTTTATGCTTTCTTTTAGCTTCTTATCTTTAATTGAATTGAAATATTTTATTACAGAAAGCTGTGAATTTGAATCAAAAGTTTTCAGCAAGGAATCATTTTTGAGAAAAGCAATTTCTGCCCAGTCATTTACTATAACGGGATCTCCCTGTGTTTTCAGTTCAAGCTTATGCTGATCGATATGAAAGATCGAACCAAACACAGCTCCAAGAATAAGTGCAATGACAATCTGAGTATGTAATTTTATCTTCATAACATTCTAATTTTTATTAATTATCTGATCTCTGAATTTCTGAGCTAAATATAAAATTATCGAACTTACAATACTAACTGTCATTATTACCGGCCAGAGATCCGCTCTTACAAAATCAATTTCATAGAACTGCTTTATCAGATAGATAACTCCCGTATTTATGCTTGTTGCCGCAAAGAATATATAAACAATGAGAAGCATAAACCCATATATAAGATAAGTAAGTTTGTTTTCCTCTGCTTTTGGAAGTACGATAGAAAAATAATTTGCTATGTTGGTAATAATCATAATCGTAAGCATTACCATTTGAATGTCCTTTTCGGAAACCTGATGAAATTTTTCCACAATATAAACGCCTATATATCCGGCTGCAACAATAATTAGTGCAGACAATAACACAAATGAAATGAGATCTTTCATGAAATTCTTCGTCCTTTCTATGTTCGTATTCTTCAAAGTGATCATAAAAGCCGGCAATCCTATGCCGAAAATATTTATCAGAGATACCCGTCGCGGTGTCAGCGGAAAGTCCAGAAAGAAAAGCAGCGAAAGCAAAGTAATATAAATTACAAAAAAATTCTTGGTTATGAATAGTTTTCCCACTGACTTAACGGTATTTACTATTTTATTCCCTTCATCAAATATTTGCGGAAGAAGTGAGAACTTGTTTTTCAGCAGAACAATGTCAGCAACTTCCTTTGTTATACTGCTTCCCTCTTCCATTGCAATTCCCATGTCTGATTCCTTAATGGCAGGAAGGTCATTCACTCCGTCACCGATCATTGCTGTATAGATCTTTTCTTTTCTGAGGGTTTTGATTATCCTGAGCTTATGTTCCGGCTTAAGACGGGCAAAGATGACATTATTCATTACAACTTTCTTAAAATCTTCATCACTTATATTTTCCAGATCACTTCCCGAGATCATATCCGAATCTTTTACATTCCAGCCGATCTCATTTGTAACTTCCTGTATTGCTTTTGCAGAATCACCTGACAATATTTTTATTTTTATTCCGTTGTCTTCAAATAATTTTATAGCCTCGAATACATCATCTCTGATTTTATCTGTTATTGATATGATACATAGTGGTTCTATTTCGACAGAATCTAAATTCTCTTTCAGCTTTTCAATCGTTTCTGATGTTTTTACAATGCCAAAAAGTACGTTTCTGTATATGCTTAATTTATTCTCTTCAAACAAATTCTTAGATTCATCTTTATATTTTTGTCCCAATTTTTCCGAAAGAATATCATAAGCACCAAGGATGAATGTAATATACTCATTCCCTTTCTTTGTCTGTATCATGCTCATTTTTCTTTCGGAGCTGAAAGGATATTCATCAGTAAAGACATAATTCTTGTCCGGTTCAAAAATATTAATCGCATTTATGGTTGCATTCTTGTCACTGGTAAGAGAAGCATATGTTCCGATCATAGATTTTACTTCATCTTCGGAATTATCATTGTCGAATTTATACAAATGATGTATGCTTAATTTGTTTTGAGTAAGTGTACCTGTTTTATCCATGCAAACCACCTGAACATTTGAGAAAGACTCTATAGCATTTAACTTCTGAATAATTGCTCCGAGTTTGCTGATCCTTGAAACTCCTACTGCAAATGTAACAGTTGACATCAGAACAAGTCCCTGCGGGACAAGTGAAATAAGTATAGTAGATATTTTTCTTATGAAATCAATGTTGAATCCGCCTTTATTAAAGATTACTTCCAGAATTACAAGAACTACAGCGACTGCAAAAAGAATTTTAACAATTGCGTTTATCTTTCTCTGCAAAGGCGTAAGATCGAATTTGTATTTTTTCGCCTGTTCCGTGATCTGAGCTGCATAGCTGTCATTGCCAATTTTTTCGGCTTTATAAAATCCGTTACCAGAAAGACAAAAACTTCCCGAAAGCATTTCTTCATTATCCTTTTTGTGAATTGGATTTGATTCTCCGGTTAAGAGCGATTCATCTATTTCAAGATGATTAGAATATACGACACTTCCGTCTACCACTACCTGATCTCCACGCTGAATTTTAATAATGTCATCCAAAACTATATCCTCCGGTACAAGGGATACTTCGATACCATTACGTATAACTATGACTTCATTCTTTAAGAGAAGATTGACCTTATCAAGTGCATGTTTTGCCTTAATCTCCTGATAGATTGCAAGAAAAGTATTTAAGAAAGCTATGGAGAGAATTCCAACGCTGTCCAGAAGTAAACGACTGTCAGAAGTTGACAAGTAAAAATACAATAAGAATATTATTATAGAGAGGATAACAAGATTAAAAACAGAGAAAAGATTTTCAATGAATATTTCTCTTAATGTTTTAGTCTTTGGTTTTGAAGATTTGTTTTGAAGTCCTTTGGAAATCCTCTCCCTGACTTCATCTTCTGTAAGTCCTTTAAACTGCAAATGTAAATTTTTTTATTTGAGATGTTTAAATTATTAATTTTAGAACAGAAAGGATATATTATAATTGATGAGAATTCAATAACAGGTTTTAATATTGTTTATTAAATAATCTAATATTAATTTTCGTACAAATGCAGATCAAAAAATTAATATTTGCCATATTTATTATTTTTTCATTGAGCTTTTCATACCAGCCGGTAAGCATTTATTCAAAGGAGAAAGAAGTAATAGTTTACATAGTGAGCAAAGATCAGGATAATTATACGGCTGACTTCATTAACAAAAATGAGTCCAGGAAATTTGTTATTCAGCTCTCACTAATCCTGAAACTGATGATAATTAACAAAAGCGAAATGACATTCAATACATCTTAACTGCTTTAAAGAATTTTATAAACAATACTTCACTTAATCATCTAAATTTTTATCTGAACTCTTTATTAATAACATCAATCTCTCCCGGATAAGCAATTCCTCCCATAAATGTATCGATAGTTGGCTGGATCTTTAAAGTCAGCTTAGAGCTGTTCCCTGTTTTTCCCCCTATGGATAAAGCAAGATTTATAAGTTTTTCATAACCCCCGTCCCCGATCAGTTTTGCCATGTCAATTTTTACCGGAATAGGAATAGTTGATGACTTGCCTACACCAGGAACAGTGATCGGTTTATCTATTTCGCCGTTTAACATTTCAGTGCCGTCTATCAATAATCTCCAATCAAGTGATTTAATAAGACTTGATGATTCTGATGATCCGCCCGGATAAGTATCCGGATTTTTAGCAATCAGATTTACCGTAAAAGAGGCATCCATTTTGCCTCCCGTAAAAGCTGCAAGCAATGCTGCACCATCTATCAGATTAAGATCGCTTATCGAGTTCATGTTTTTTAATTTTACTCCTGCTAAATTAAAATTATCAACTGAACCAAGTTTAAATTGTAAGCGCTTTGCATTATCTATTGTATTGTTTACTCCGGAACATCCGAACTGAAAATTAACCAGTAATAAAAATATTACCGCGTACAGTAGTTTTGATCTCATATTAAATTGATTTTTAAAATTTTTATACAAATATAAATCATTTAATAACTAATTAATATTCGGAATGTACAATCAAATCTTTGACTTTAATATCAGCCGCTGTTTGAGTATTTTTATATAAAATCAATAGAATTGAAATTACAAGAAACCCGAAAACAATCCGAAAGAACCGTATTAGTCTGTTATTCTAACCGCAGAGATAAAAAGAATTATCATTCTGAAGATTCCCTGAATGAATTAAAATTTTTAGCTGAGACTGCAGGCGCTGAAGTTGTGAATACTTTTTTTCAGGAAAATGACCTTTACGATTCACGTTACATGATCGGCAAAGGAAAGACAGAAGAGATAGCGGAATACATAGAAAATAATAATATTCAGCTTGTAATTTTTGAGAATGAACTCGCTTATACTCAGCTAAGGAATCTTGAGAACAAGATCAAATGCAAGATCATAGACAAATCAAATCTTATACTCGATATCTTCGCTTCAAATGCAAGAAGCGCTCAGGCAAAACTTCAGGTTGAACTTGCACAGCTGGAATATACTCTGCCAAGACTTACTAGAGCATGGACTCACTTATCCAAACAATTCGGGGGGATCGGAACAAAAGGTCCCGGTGAGACTCAGATCGAAACAGACAGAAGACTTGTCAACACTCGCATTTCCATATTGAAGGAAAAATTGAAAAAAGTAGCAGAGCAGAGAAAGACACAATCAGGCGAGAGGAAAAACTTTTTTAGAATATCTTTAGTTGGCTATACTAATGTCGGCAAATCAACATTGTTGAATACACTTACGGATGCAAATGTATATGTTGAGAATAAGCTGTTTGCTACTCTTGATACATCGACAAAAGTTCTGGAGTTGCTGGTTTCGGATGACGGAACCGTTACTAAATTTCCAAAGAAGATCCTCGTTTCGGATACTGTAGGATTCATTAAAAATCTTCCCCATAACCTGATCGAATCTTTTAAGTCAACACTTGCAGAGGTGATCGAATCAGATCTTCTTCTTCATGTCATTGATGTTTCAAGTGAAAATTTTGCTGAGCAAATGGAAGTTGTAAAAGATACTTTGATCGAGATAGGCGCAGATAATAAAACAGTAATCAATGTATTCAATAAAGTTGATATGATTAAGGATCACGATATGATCTCAAATCTTAAATCTGAATTCAGGGATTCGGTATTTATATCAGCCGAAAAAGGTCTTAATATAAACTCCCTGATGGAAAAAATAAAAACCGAACTCAACAAAAATAATACAGAGCGGACTATTAAGCTAAAACCTGATGAACATAAAAAAGTAAGTATGATTTACAAGCTTGCAGAAGTCAGTAAGATCAAGTATTTAAAGAGCGGGATAAAAGTTACATTTAAAACGAATGACAAGAATTACTCTAAATTGAAAACTCTCCAGGAAGATTAAATGAGTAACTTTAAATTAAGTATTTCTGATTTTCAAAAGCATATATTCTGGAATTACAAATCAGATGCAACACTGGATGAAGACATCATAATTGAAAATGTGTTATTGTACGGTGAGTTATCGAATTACTCAAAATTGAAAAGACTTGTTAGTAATGACAGCATAAGAAAGATAATTGATAAAATTGAAAATACCGGACGTTATAGGAGAAGAGTTAATTTCGTCAGGAAAGTAATGCTTTAATTACAGGAATGTTTAATTTAGATTATATCTCTGAAAATACAAGATCCGTACTTGAGAAAATATCAAAAGAATAATTCATAGGCAATTTTACTCTTGTTGGCGGAACAGCCTTATCGTTACAAATTGAGCATAGATTGTCGGAGGATCTGGACTTTATACTTGACGGAGAGTATCTTGATTCAAATTCAATAAAAAAATTTATAGATAAAATTTACAGGGGAACTTATAAATTAATCAAGCAGGATAATGATCACCAGCTGGATTTTATTATCAATGAAGTAAAGGTAACATTTTTTACAAGTAATGCCGTTTCTATTTATTTTCGGGTTAAGGATTATTCTGAAAAGTTTGGGAATGTCAATATTGCAACACCATTAATTATCTCAATTTTAAAATTGAATGCCATAGCTCAAAGAAACACAATAAGAGACTATTATGATCTGTATTTTATATCAAAGAATATTGTTCCATTGAAATCAATATTTGATAAGAGCAAAGTATTACTTCCGCATTTAGCAGACATAACTTATTCGGAAACAATAATTTATACAGAAGACATAATCGAAACAAATGTTTCAAATCATTTAAAACCAAAAGAAAATGTATCAAAGACAGGAATATCAGAATTCTTTACAAATGAAATTAAAAAAATAATTTAAAATATAAAACTAAATCATAAAGGATAAACATCATGCAAACAGTAGGAACATACAAAGGTGTTGATTATTACGGCATTGATGAAATGCTGACAGACGAAGAAAGATCCATAAGAGATACTGTACGAGATTTTGTAAGTGAGGAAGTTATACCGATCATTGAAGAATACAACCAGGAAATGCAATTCCCTGCAGTGCTTATTCCAAAAATGGCTGAGCTTGGAATATTCGGGCCGACTCTACCCGTTGAATACGGCGGCATGGGAATAAATAATATTGCTTACGGACTTATTATGCAGGAGCTTGAAAGAGGCGACAGCGGAGTAAGAAGCTTTGCTTCTGTTCAGTCAGGTCTTGTAATGTATCCGATCTATACTTTCGGAAGCGAAGAACAAAGAAAAAAATATTTACCGAAACTGGCAAAGGGAGAAATGATCGGATGTTTCGGATTAACAGAGCCCGATTTCGGAAGTAATCCCGGAGGCATGATAACCAAAGCCGAAAAAACAGACGGCGGTTATATTTTAAACGGAGCAAAGATGTGGATCACTAACGGAACTGTAGCAGATGTAGCAGTAGTATGGGCTAAGCTTGACGGAAAAGTCAGAGGATTCTTAGTTGATAAAGGAACCAAGGGATTCACAGCGCCTGAGACAAAACACAAACTTTCACTGAGAGCGTCCGTAACATCTGAGCTTGTCTTTGAAGACTGCTTTATTCCTGAAGACAGTATTCTTCCTAACGGTACCGGTCTAAAATCTCCCCTGATGTGTCTTACACAGGCGAGATACGGAATTGCATGGGGAGTCGTCGGGCTGGCAATGGAATGCTACAATACTGCATTAAATTACTCCTTGTCAAGAGTTCAGTTCGGGAAACCTATAGCAGGATTCCAGCTCACACAGGAAAAATTAGCATACATGGTAACTGAAATCACAAAGGCGCAGCTGCTGAATTATCAGCTTGCAAAATTAAAAGATTCAGGAAAGATGCGTCCTCAGCAGGTTTCAATGGCTAAGAGAAACAACTGTGAGATCGCAAAGATCATTGCAGGCATGGCAAGAGAGATGCTTGGTGCAAACGGAATACTCGATGAATATCCTATAATGAGACATCAAAATAATATTGAATCAGTCAAAACATATGAAGGCACACATGAGATGCATACGCTTATTCTTGGTGAAGATGTTACAGGTATAGCTGCGTTTGAATAAGAATAAAATTCTGCAATGAAAGAAAACAGAATTATAAAAAAGGTAACCTATAAAGGTTCGGTAAAAGATGCTCCGGATGATTTTTAATACTGGAACAAAAAATCAACTGATGAAAGAATTTCTGCGGTTGAGAACTTAAGAGAACAATTTTACGGTAAAACTACACCAAGATTACAAAGAGTTTATAAAATTATTTAACCAAAATCAGGTTGAATATCTTGTGGTAGGAGCATTCGCTCTTGCATTTCATGGTCATCCGAGGTATACAGGTGATATAGATTTTTGGATAAATAATGATATCTCAAATGCATTTAGAGTATTAAAAAGCTTAAAAGAATTTGGATTTCCAACGTCTGCTGTGACTGAAAATGATTTTACCTCAGATGATCTGATATTCCAAATGGGATATCCTTCTGTTAGAATTGATATAATCACTTCTGTCGGCGGATTAAATTTTAGAAATAGTTTTAAAAATAAAGAAATAAAAAGAAGCGGAGGAATAAAAATCTGTTTTATAAATATTGAAGATTTAAAGAAAAACATGAAAGCATCTGGTAGAAAAAAGATTTAATCGATTTGGAAGAATTAAGAAAACATAAATGAAATCATTCGACATTCCGGTATTTTACCGAAGTCCTGTTATCTCAAAGATCAAGAATTCGAGAAAAATAAATGATCCACGGAAGAAAGACTATTCTCCTACAGATCTTAACTTCGGTCCTGTGGTATTTTATATTGCCCGCCATTTCGGATTTTGCTATGGTGTTGAAAATGCTATTGAAATTTCTTACAAAGCAATTGAAGAGAATCCGGACAGAAGAATTTTTCTTTTGAGTGAAATGATCCATAATTCTGATGTCAACAATGATCTTATCGACAGAGGAGTGAGATTCATAATGGATACGTCCGGAAGACATATAATTAACTGGAATGAATTAAAGAGTGATGACATTGTGATTATTCCGGCATTCGGCACGACACTGGAGATTGAACACAAGCTTTCTGATATTGGGATTGATCCTTTAAAATATAATACAACCTGTCCGTTTGTAGAGAAAGTGTGGAACCGTGCGGACTCACTCGGTAGAGATAGTTTTACAATTATAGTTCATGGTAAATATAAACACGAAGAAACCCGTGCCACATTTTCGCACAGCAAGGAATCCGCGCCTACACTAATTATCCGGGATATTGAAGAAGCAAAGTTACTCGGTAAATTTATTAACAAGGAAATCAACAAAAAAGATTTTTACTCTGTTTTTAACGGAAGATTTACAAAAGAATTCGATCCGGAAATCCATCTGGAAAGGATCGGAGTTGTGAACCAGACAACAATGCTTGCTACTGAGACACAGGCAATTGCAGATTTTCTAAAAAATATCATGATCATAAAATTTGGCGCTGAATACATACAGGATCATTTTGCAGATACACGCGATACATTGTGCTATGCTACACACGACAATCAAAAAGCCACTTTCGGACTGCTTGAAAAAGATGCTGACATAGCAATAGTTGTTGGCGGATATAACAGTTCGAATACTTCACATTTAGTCGAACTATGTGAAGAAAAACTTCCGACATATTTTATTTCTTCTGCCGATAAGATAATTTCAAAAGACCTTATTAGTCATTTTAGTATTCACAATCAGTTAGAATTATCAACAAAAAATTTTCTGCCTTATAAAGAGCAGGTTAAGGTAATTCTGACAAGCGGTGCATCCTGTCCGGATTCTATAGTTGACGAAGTGCTTCAGAAAATAATTTCATTTTATGCTGATGCAAAAAGCACTGAAGAAGTGATGAATGATTTTGAGTGAAATAAACTAATTAAAAATTTTATTTCAATTGAGAACTCACACAAAAGAAACTCAGCAAATACTTACGCCGGACCTGATTATTGAGATCCTCAAAAAAGGAAACGAGAGATTTGTAAATAATATAAAGGCACATAGAAATCTCCTTGAACAGGTCAACGAAACTTCAACAGCGCAGTTTCCTTTCGCTGCAATATTAAGCTGCATAGATTCCAGAACTTCTGCAGAACTGATTTTCGATCAGGGTTTGGGAGATATTTTCAGCATCAGAATTGCAGGTAATATTTTAAATGATGATATACTAGGCAGCATGGAATTTGCCTGTAAGATCGCAGGCAGCAAGCTCATCGTTGTATTAGGACATACCAACTGCGGAGCAGTCATCGGCGCCTGTGATGATATTAAGCTCGGACATCTGACTACTCTCGTTGAAAAAATAAAACCTTCCATCGAAATAGAAACTCAAACAGAATCAGACAGGAATGGAAAGAATATTAAGTTCGTTGAGAATGTTTCTGTCAACAATGTAAAACTTAACGTAGAGGGAATCAGAAGCGGAAGTCCGATACTTTCTGAAATGGAAAGAGAAAAGAAAATAAAAATAATCGGCGGGATGTATGATGTGGAAACAGGGATTGTAAAATTTTTGTAATTACAAAAAAGAAGCGGTAAATAATACCGCTTCTTTTAATTTTCAAATAATAAGTTAAATTCTAAATTATACTTCGACGCTTTCCTTCAGAAACATCTTCTGAAACTCCCTCTTCTTCCTGTTCTTCCAGTTACCCTTGTGATAAGCATATCCGGCAATGAGAGGCATCGCGATCGTTGCTTCGCAGTATACCATTTGTTCATAGGTCATATCAACTTTACCCCATGAACTCGCTTCTTTTAATGTCGAGCCGGATAGTGCGCCGTCCCTGTCATCTGCAACTGTTATCTGGATTGCATATTTGTGCATGGGAACTTCCTTGTTCAAAATTTCCGCTGCCACAACCGTATCCTGTGCGAAATTTTTCGGAACCCCTCCGCCTACCATGAACAGACCTGTTTCCTCAGCTTCAAGCTTTATCTTTGTAAGTTCAAGAAAATCCTTTGCCGAATCAAGAGAGACATGCGAGTCGGGATTATGAAACTGATGATGAACAAATCCGAATCCTGCAGAGCAGTCAGAAAAAGCAGGAACAAAAATTGGAACATTGTTCTCATATGCTGCCAGCACAACTGAATCTTTATTCTTTCCGTTCTTTGAAAGATATTCACCCATATGCCAGATAAATTCCCTTGAAGAGTATGGTCTGCGCTCAAGAGTATCGCAGATCTTTCCTATAATCATGTCGCATTCCCTGAGATCTTCCTCGTCTATGTAAGTATCATAAATTCTGTCGATCATCAGCTCTCTCATTTCATTATCATCTACAAACTGTGACCCTTTGTAGTGTTTGTATCCGAGTCCTTCAAAGAAATCCTGATCAACCATTATTGCACCTGTGGATACTATGGCATCAACCATATTATTTCTTACCATATCTACAACAACGTTCTTTAATCCCGCTGAAAAAAGTGATCCTGCAAGACAAAGCATCACAGAACAGTTCTTATCGGCAAGCATCATATCATAATAGTTTGCAGCAGTGGCAAGATCTCTGGAAGAGAAAGCCATGTCTTTCATATCTTCCACAAGAGAAATAACGTTGTGTTTTTTTATGTCAATGTGCTGAATGGTTTCTTTAAGATAATCTTTTTTTGTTTTCATAAACTTATTTGTTTGGTTTTATTTTGGTAAATATAAATATTCTCAGTAAGTTAATAAACATAGATATATTATACTTTTAAATTCATAAGAGTCTGCTAATATGGGATTATCAATTTATTCAACACTCGAGCTCCACACTTATTATTTAGCACATAATACTTAATACATAAACTGGAATAGCCAGAACCAAAAAAGTTTTAAATGCTCGTTTTTTTAACCGCAGAGTTTCGC
>CAZLOL010000056.1:0-8777 GCA_964561045.1 uncultured Ignavibacteriaceae bacterium
CTCGAGATATTTTATTATGATGACAATGATCTGGAATGGTATTCGCTGATCTACATTGAAGGCGAGGATCTGCAGACTGCCATGGGAACAACTGACTATTATGAGCCGCAAAATGATGAATGGGGAACAAAGATAATTGATATTCCGGAAAACACAACGGCGATTTATTTCAGGGTTTACGAAGACTGCAGTAACAATCTTTATCTGGATAATATAAAAGTAGGAACCGTTATCACAGAACCCTATGATGCTTCGATAGATTTTATTTGGCCTAAAGGTAAACTACCTCTTGCATACGGTGCAAATGATAAAATTCCGGTATTAATTAATAATCTTGGAACATCCACGATCATTAATTTAAAAGTTTATCTTAACATATCCGGAGCAAATAATCTAATGGATTCTTTAGTAATTCCGGTTTTAAATCCTTTAGATACTATGCAGGTTGATTTCTTAGGATTTACACCGGTCCTTAATGGCATTTGCGATGTCACAGTTTCAATTCCGGATGATGATGATTTAGGAAATAATGTTAAGACATCATATACGGATGTTAATTCAAGTGCAATCAGATATGTTGATTCTAACTGTTGTAACTCCTCTGTCGGCTGGGTCGGCTCATATTCATTTTTAAATAAATATTACATGTCAGGGACAGGTCAGATAAGAGATGTAAATATAAAAATTCCGGGAGGCGGAGCTGAGGGACAGATAGTTTACGGATATGTAATTAACAGCATAGGAACAGTTGCAGGAAAATCTCCTCATTATAAAATACAGGTATCGGATCTTGGAAATTATGTTACATTTAAAATTACGAATCCGATGCCGGTGACGGTTACGAATGATTTTTATTATGTCGGCATAGCTCAGGTTGAATATTCAGGAACGGATATAGCCTATGCTCCGCAGCAGTTCTTTTATGAAACTCCGGCAAGACCTGATGCAAATTATTATGCATCTCTTGCCCCTGTCGGGACTAATGTAGGAGCTTATGAGTTTCCAAGGGAGTATGGTCAGAACTATGCGATTGAAGCAGTGATTGGAGATCAGCTATTAATAGACAACGGCATTTCAGATCCGGGTTTAATATATGATCAGTACTTTACCAGTACTGTGCATACTCCTGTAGTGAAAGTATTTAATGCAGGAACAGCATTATCATCATTTAACATAAGAAGAACAATTACACCAGGCGGATACACCAGTACAAAAACAGTATCCGGTCTTGTTTCAGGCGGAAATGCAAACGTTACTTTTGACCCATGGACATTTACTTCCGGTACAACTTACACAATATTAGATACTATTCTTACATTTGACGGTAATATTTCAAACAACGTAATGTCATCGACCATCACTCCGAGAATTGCTAAACATTTGTGTATCTTATGGCAGAATCAGAGTGACAGAGACAGTCTGGTAAGAGCAGTGAATCAGGACGGAAGATATGCAAATAATTTTGATACGGTAAGAATGAACTATACCGGCGCTTACGGACCATGGAAAATAATGTTTGTTAATTTCAGTCAGGAACTGACTTATTCACCATGGATCAGAGATTCACTGAAAATGTTCATAGATAATTCCACCGCAGGTAATAAAAAATCGCTTATAGTTTTCGGTGATGCAATTGCTAACGCTAACGATCCCTTAACCGGATTTCCTTCTCCGGCAGATTCTGTTTTCTACAGACAGTATCTTAAATCAATGACAGTGAGTGAAAACTGGGTCGCAAACATTCCTTCGAGTCAGAGCAAATTCAGAGGGATTGGTTTCTTTGACGGTATCAGTCAGGATTCTTTATCTGATCCGCATATACCGGATCTCATAAAGCCGGCAAACGGCAGCATTGCAGCTTTCAAACCGCAGTCTGTTACAGGCAATGGTTCCGATTCATGTATTGCGGTATGTTTTGCAGGCGCAAATTATAATACTTTTTTCATGTCAAATCAGTTTTCAGGTCTGAGGTCTACAGGCAGTTCACCGTCATCACCAATGGGTCCTGTAAGAGTTTATACTAAGATCATTGACTGGCTTCAAAGTGTAAATACCGGAGCAAAAGTAATGGATATGACTGTAAAGCTTGAAGGATTTTATAATCCGGTAACAAATTCAATGGTAAGAGATACGATCAGGGTTTATTTAAGAAGTTCCGTAAATCCATTCCCGAGAGTTGATTCCGCAAAGGCTTTTCTGAATTCAGCCGGACAGGCTTCATTTGTCTTTAATAATGCTTCCAACGGTATACAGTATTACATTCATTTGAAACACAGGAACGGACTTGAGACGTGGAGCAAGACCACTCAGAGCTTCAGTTCAAATCATCTTTCCTATAATTTTACAACAGACTCTGCAAAAGCTTATGGAAATAATCTGAAAAAGCAGGGAAGCAGCTGGGTAATATTTACGGGAGATGTTAATCAGGACGGATTCATAGATCTGACCGATGTTGTTCAGACATATAATGCAGCAGCAGCTTTTGTTTCAGGATATACAAATACAGATGTAAACGGAGACGGATTTTCGGATCTGACTGATATAGTCATTACATATAACAATGCAGCCAAATTTATTCAGAGGTCTTTACCTTTATCCGAACCTGAAATTATTGTTCAGAATGAAAATGATCAGAATATTTTCAATCAGATCTCTGCAGCACAAAATGCGGAGTATATTATTGGAGAAATGAAAATTGATCATGAAATCTATGACAAAACGAAAAATCAATTAACAAATCTGAAAACTATACCGGATATTAAAATTATTAATAAAGACGGTAACGAAAAAATTATTAAAGGAAGCAGTATTATCAGGGAGAACAGATAGAATTGAACTGAATATGTTTTAATTCTTGCCTTAAATTAAGGACCGGTTATCAACTACCGGTCCTTTTTTTATGAAAAATATATTTTCAAAACATGACATCCGTCATAGGAAAATAATATTGCATACATTACTTAGTATAATTTCTTATTCATGAATTTAATGTTTAGAAGGGATCCGGATAATATTAATATTTAAGATGTAATTAATTTTAGATTTAATTATTTTGATAAATAATGAAACCATTTATAAACTAATTAGGTAATCTCTCTAGATTTATGAAAACATTCTCATATATTTTTCTTCTTCTGTTTTTTGTAATACTCTCTTCATGTGATGACAGTCTGAAAAATCCCGTGACAACAAATAGCAATGGTGTTGGTTCCGCAAATCCTGAGGCATCTGTCTGCATGACGCTTGCATCATTGTCTTATGTAAATGAAAATAATCCGGCATACATGAAAGATTCTCTGATTATACAGCTTGCCAAACCAAATTATGCCACACAGGGGAACTGGATTCTTGACTGGGGTCCTGCACTTAGTCCTGACGGAGGCAATATGATGTATGCAGTAAAAGATACGTCAGTGAATCCATACAGCTATGCAATAGCAGTTCGCGGAACGGACTGGTGCTTTCCATTCAACTGGAAAGAAGACCTTGGAGCGGTGAAATTTGATCCTTACCCTTACGGCGGAACTGATGACTCCATATCTCACGGCGCGCTTGTAGGATTGAATTATCTTCTTGGGATGGTTGATACATCTACCGGTAAATCTCTTGTAACGTATTTGAATTCAATTCCGCAGCAGCATCCTGATTCTGCAAAAAGTTCTATGTTTATTACGGGACACAGCTTAGGCGGAATGCTAGCTACCGTTTTATCAGCATGGTTCCTTGACGCGGGATATTCATCAAAATTCGAACTGACTACTTATACTTTCGCAGCGCCAAGCGCAGGCAATCAGCAGTTTGTACAGCACTATACCAATATTTTTAATTCAGCAGATGCAATGAGCTACAGAATTGTGAATCCAAATGATCTAGTTCCTTATTTCTATGGTGATCTTGCAGATGTGATTGTCGGACAGATACCAACCACATTGCCTTATGCAGTAGATGCCGTGATATTTGCCATGGACGTATATTTTACAAAGTATAATCTGATCTATGTACAGGCGGGAATATTAAACACACTGCCGTCTGCAACTCCTACTGACTGTAACTATCCGGGCGGATCACTTGACCAGTATGAATGTTATGTGGCTTTTAATCACCATACTTCTACTTATCTTTCACTTTTAGGAGCGCCGCAGACTGAATATGGCGATACGGCTTGTAAGTGGGAACAAAAATAGCAGATAGGAATCAGTTAATGTTAGCAGTTATTTAAGAGCAAATTTTTAAATACAAACGGGAGATTGAAATTAATCAAAGTGTTTGATATCTCTCCATATTTTTTCGAGCGGTAACTTCGGATTTTTTGCAATAAATACCGGAAGGTTATTTTCGTAAGGCATTGAATAAGCGGCTTTGTGAATCAGAATTTGTTCTGCATATTCAAAAATTTCAAGATGATCATCCCTGTTTCCCCCTATGATAATTATAACCGGATCTTTTATATCACCGTAACCCCATAGCCAGTATGAATTATGATTTGAAACTGCATAAGGCAAATTATATTTTGTTCTGTAAAAATCAACAGCAGCAGCTTCTCCGTAATTCTGTCCGAAGACAACGGCTCTTTTTCTTTCTTCTTCAGTTAAGTTCTGACATACTATTGAAACATCCTGTGCCAGTTCTTCCCAGCCGAACATATCAGCGTAATGCTGAGGAAGTTCTGTTAATTCTTTACCTTCTGATGATGAGGGAGACATTCCAAGACTCTTTGAATAGCTGATAAACTGATCAACAGGTAAGACCGGCATTGCAAAGGGAATTATTACAATTCCGGAAATTATTACCGGTATGAGCACAGCATACTTCAGCCATCTGAATTTTTCTGCAGATAATTTCTCAAGCATTACTCCTCCTCCAGCAAACAGCACCGTATAAGCCGGAGCAAGATATTCCGCTTTGCTGTGACCGTTAATAACCAGTATTATGAATACTGAAAAATATATTACAGGAAAAATTCTGTATTTCTTTCCTTCCTGAGAGAACATAAAATAATACAGACCGCTTATCCATACGATGACTGCCGGAGGATTCATGTTCAGAATGTTTCCAAGAATAAAATCCTTTACATCCAGACCGGAATATTTTTCTGAAACTGCATTTCGAATGAATTCAATGTGGGCAAAATCATTCATGAAATTCCAGATGATATAAGGTGAGAAAATCAGCAATGCAGTCAAAGCACAAAGATAAGGCTTAACCGTGAGGAGCTCCTTTCTTTTATCAGTGAGAATTAATCCGGCAAAGAAACCAAAACCCAGCCAGAGAAATCCGATTTTATTAAGAAGACCCGTTCCTAATACTATGCCAAGCAGTAACCAGTACGATAATTTACTTTCGCCGTATATCAATAAAATCAGATAAAACGAGATGCACCACAGCAAAATATCAAAGCAGTTCATTGAGTAAAATGAACTCATCGCAATGTAAACCGGTGCAAAGATCAAGCAAACAGAAGAAATAATGACAGCCCAAATCTTTCCGCCCAGCCGTAAAACCATCAGGCAGGTGAACAGGACTGTGAGTGAAGATGTAAAAGCAGGGATCAGTCTCAAAGCAAACAGGGAATCTCCAAGAACAGATCTTACTATAAACAATAAGTAAACTGAAAAAGGCGGATGATCAACGTATCCGAAATCAAGCTGAGATACACCTGAACATTTTAAATAATAAAGCTCATCCCTGAAATATCCGTATCCGGCAAATGCATTAGTATATAAATGCA
The DNA here is from genome assembly GCA_964561045.1 of uncultured Ignavibacteriaceae bacterium. Classification (GTDB taxonomy): domain Bacteria; phylum Bacteroidota; class Ignavibacteria; order Tepidaquicellales; family Tepidaquicellaceae; genus JAGPCH01. The sequence continues at coordinate 5,729 of CAZLOL010000056.1, forward strand.
TAGCTAAAGGAATAAGGCATAATATTGTAATCGCAGAAATTGTTTTATTTGAAAATTTATCCGTCAAGTCTGAATTGTAAATTTTTTTTTCAAATCTTTGTAAAATCCTGATTATCTGTAATTAAAACTAAAGAGAATGCATGAAATAAAAAAGCCCTGACTTCTTATTGAAATCAGGGCAATGAAATAAATTATTAAGATATTTTACTTGATCAGCATCATTCTCTTTATGTCAGTGAAGTTACCTGCTTCTATTCTGTAGAAGTAAGCTCCGCTGGATAAGTTAGATGCATTGAAATCAACAGTGTAAACGCCTGCTGTTTTGGTTTCATTTACTAATGTTGCAACTTCTTTTCCAAGCACGTCATATAATTTCAATGTAACTACAGATTGTTTTGGAATTGAGAAATTGATCTGAGTTACTGGATTGAAAGGATTCGGATAGTTTTGAGATAATTCATATGTTTCAGGAACAAGAGAAAGAGCAGTATTGCCGACTCCGGTGATAAGTCCTGAAGTAATTCTGTCTATGTATAAATTATTTCCGAAATCACTCTTTGCAACAAATCTTACTTTGTTTGTACCAACAGGCATTGCAAATACTTTTGTAGCCCAGTTAGATGCAACTGTCGGAGTAAATGCAGATTGCGAAGCAAATGTTGACATTATTGGTGAAGAATTAGTTCCGGAAGATAATGTCTGCGAAGCACCCATTCCGATAAGTCTTGTCCATGTGCTTCCGTTATTTGTTGAAGTCTCAATAATACAGGAATCATCAGCCAATATACCACCGGATAAATAATAAGCATGAGAATAATTAAATCTCAAATAGTTATTCGGAGCAGTTACAGCCGGAAACTGATTACTTGTTAAAGTCTGTAAAGGAGTTGTAGAAGTTGCTGACCAGAAATCATATTTTGCAGAACCTACACCTGTCATATATCCGCCAACGGCATTTCTTGTCCAGTACTGTGTAGTACCTCCGCCATTATCTAATCCCCAGAATGGAGGAGGGAAAGTAACATCAACAAAATCCTGATCCAGAGGAAGCAGACCGACTCTTCTGAATGTAATGGATCTGTCAGGGGCAGTTGAATTCAATGAATCCGTTGAAGTATAAGCTCTTACTCTCCAGACACCTACAACCGAGTCACCCGGTGCAATTCCAAGACCTGCAAGAATAGAGTCCACCTGTGAATTTCTAACTGTTAATACTGTATCGAGTCCTGAGTTATTGGAAGGTACTCTTAAAGTAGCAGGATCTGAATATGCAGCACCTGATTTAAATAACCATTTATAAATTGCACCTGAACCGGATCTTGTCCATGTGATATTGATCAGGGAAGCATCCACAGGTGATGTAATTACTCTTGTTCCTGCCGGAGGAGATGAAAGGGCAAATGGAGTCAAGGAAACCTGTTGTCTTCTTAATGTAATTGCTCTCGGACCGTTGGTAGCTTTTAAAGAATCCGGACCCGGAGCGCCATTGCCTTTATAAGCCCATACATCCCATTGGCCTACAGCAGAGTCAGTTGCACTTCCGTTATTTGTAAAACCATTTGCAGCTAAAATTCCATCCAATGCACCAAGTGTTGTTGTGATGCTGTTTGTTGTTGAAGGAATAGTCAATCTTCTAGGCGGTACGACAGGATTACCAAAAATCCAGTTATATCTTGCGCCTGCTGCTGAAGTATCCCAGGTAATAACAACAGGAGTGGAAGATCCAGCAACTGTTACAACTCTGACACCGGCTGCCGGTGTAAGCAAGTTAAACGGATTTAACTGTCTTGCAGCTCCGCCCGGAATCACGAATGCATCTAATTCTGTACCTGTTGCACCTAAGTTTCCTATTAATGTAGTAGCACCGGTTGAAGTGTTGCATCTTAATAGTTGCCCTGTATTTAATGTTAAAACATAAGCAGCAAGAAATAATGAATCTGTTGAAGGATCGAAACACATTCCCTGAGCAAAGTTAAGATCTACACCAAGTGGACCAACTGTAGTAGCTGCACCAGTTGTTTTATTTAATGTCTGTAATACGTCAGTTCCGATATCACAACTATAAATAATACCTGAATTATTGATAGCTAAATCAATAGGAAGTGTAGAACCTGTTGTGCTTCCAATTGGAGTTAATGCTCCGGTTGATAGATTACAAGTATATAAAGTACCTGTAGTTCCATTAGTACTTAAACCGTACATTGTATTAGTTGTTTTATCCCATGAAATACCTGTAATAGTGTGACCGGAGGTCAGACCTGACATTGGACCAACTGTCGTATATGCTCCGGTTGTAGTATCGATTGTAACTAAATTTGCAGATCCGGCTGCGATATATTCAGCACCGTAATAAACACCGGTAGTCTGATTAATGGCACCTCCAAAAAGATTTCTGGCAGTTGAAGATCCGACATTTGTTAATGTTCCGGGAGTATTTAAGAAAGATTTAACCTGCTGACTTGAAGCTCCAACAATATCACCGAAAAAGCGGCTGTTATAAGCAGAAATTGTAGGGTTACCCGGATTGTCTGCAGTTGTGCGGTTCGCGGGAGCCATTAAAACAGAAGGTGTTTGATCAGAAACAATCTTATCCTGAGCATTAACACTATAAGTCAGTGTCAGAATAATCATAAATGAAAGAAAAAGTTTTTTCATTGGATTTTTTTTTAGATTAATAAATAAATGTATTTGGAAAAAGAAATAAATTTTTAGTTGGATGAATAAAGTGATAATTGTAACATATTTAAGACAAGTTATATATAATTAAAATATATGTCAATAAAGAAATTAGTTAATCCGAGAATCTGACAGGTTTAAATGTAATATATAAAACGCAGATATATTATTTTCTAAATTGAAACGGTAATTTAATAGAGTTAAATTCATTCATGAAAAATTCAGAATATACATTCAGAGTGCTTCTATACTATAAGTATGTAAAGATAGAAGATCCTGAACTTTATACAAAATTGCATTTGAAATTCTGCAGATCGCTTGGAGTTTTAGGGAGAATATTAATTGCAGAGGAAGGAATTAACGGGACTTTATC
>CAZLOL010000056.1:8877-17053 GCA_964561045.1 uncultured Ignavibacteriaceae bacterium
ATAAGAAGATACTTGCATACTGCACGGGGGGAATAAGATGTGAGAAATTTTCAGGATTACTTCTGCGAGAAGGACTGAAAGATGTTAATCAGCTTCATGGCGGGATAGTTAATTATGCTAAAAGCAGGGAAACAAGAGGAAGCATGTTCGAGGGAAAATGTTATGTCTTTGATGAAAGAATTTCTGTGGATGTGAATTTTGCTGAAGGATATACGATGGTCGGGAAATGTTATCACTGCGGAAAACCTCATGACAGATATGTAAACTGCGCTCATCTTTCATGTCATTTTCAGTTTATCTGCTGCGAGGAATGCGAAGTAATACATAAAAGATCATGTTCCGTGGAGTGCATGGAAGCCGAAGACCACGAGTACAGGTAATTTGGAATTTGGGATTTCGAATTTGGGATTTTAACTGTTAAAATTAATAAGTAATGGAAAAATCAATTGAACTTCTTTCTTATAAGGAAATTTCGGATGAGTGGGAAAAGAGCAGAAGAGACAATGATTCTTCTAAATTTCTGACATTGAGCCAGGTTGAGAAATTTGAGAACATTGTAAAAGATGATGAAAGTTGGATTAAGCTTCTGGAAATATTCAATAGAGGAAGAGACATTGATGCGTGGCTTGCGATGGACTGGCCTGACGGATTTGATGAACTTGTTTTGTGCATACCGTTATGCAAGCTAGTTGATTTTGAATGCAGCAGATGCATAGTGGGAATGAGGCAGGAAAATAATTCCTGTGCGAATGATTATTCCCTGTTCGGATATATCGCTGAATTACTGAAAGTATCTGACAGAGAAGGATTAATAAATCATATTGAATCGATAAAAAAAATATTATTACTGGATAGATTCACGTGGAATATAAAGGATAAGGTAATTGAACCAATATAAAATCAAAAATCTAAAATCATTTAAATCCCAAATGCGAAATTCCAAATTCCAAATCTTAGACGCATTGCCCTGCCGCAAAGCCTGAAGCCCAGGCCCACTGAAAGTTGTATCCCCCGAGCCAGCCTGTAACATCAACAACTTCTCCGATAAAATATAATCCTTTAACTTTTTTAGATTCCATTGTTTTGGAAGAAAGTTCGCCGGTATCGACTCCGCCAAGAGTCACTTCTGCCTTATTAAAACCTTCTGTTCCCGAGGGTGAAAATTCCCATTCATGGAATTTATCAGAAATTAACCGCAGTTCTTTTTGAGCATACTGATTCAATGGTTTAGAAGTAAAATATCTTTTGCAGAAAACCTCTGCAAATCTTTTCGGGAAAATATTTGAAATGAAATTGACAAGCTCGATCCTGCTTTTGGAATTTTCAATTAACAATTCAAATAAATTTTTACCTGGTAAAAGATCAATAACGATTCTGTTTCCTTCCTTCCAGTAAGATGATATCTGCAGTATAGCCGGACCGCTTAGACCTTTGTGAGTAAATAAAATGTTCTCCCTGAAGCTTTTACCGTTACACATTACTTCGGAATCCAGAGAGATCCCGCTCAGTTCGCCGAACACCGCTCTTTCCTTTTTGTTAAATAAAAGAGGAACCAATGCAGGTCTGATATCAGTAAGATTAATTCCAAACTGCTCCGCGGTTTTGTAGCCAAAATCAGTTGCACCCATTTTAGGTATAGATATTCCACCTGTTGCAATCACTAAAGATTCTGAAGAGAATTCTTCGAGAGAGGTTTTAATTTTAAATGGATTTCCTTCCGTTAGAGAATCAACTTTACAGTCAGTCAGAATTTCAACATTTGCTTTCCGGCATTCACTTTCCAGCAGATACATGATCTGCCGGGAACTATCATCACAGAACAGTTGTCCTAGTTTCTTTTCATGATACGGTATATTATAACTTTCCACAAGAGAAATAAAATCATCAGGGGTATAGCCAGCCAGGGCGGATTTACAGAAGTGCGGGTTATCAGAAATAAAATTTTCAGATGAGACAATTCTGTTTGTGAAATTGCATCTTCCACCTCCGGATATAAGAATTTTTTTGCCGGACTTCTCAGTATGCTCTATTAATAAAACAGATCTTTCCCTTTTACCTGCTTCGGCAGCGCACATTAAACCGGCAGCACCGCTTCCGATTATCACAACATCTTTTTTTATCATGCTACAATTTATAAATTTCTTTCGTATAAATTAAATATTATAAAAATTATATTGACTTATGGATTTATACATTTCGAGATTGAAAGATCAGGAAAAAATAATTTCCGGATTGAACAGAAGAATTGAGCTGTTAAGCAGAAAGAGTGACAGATTTTCTTCAGTCAGGCTTCTTGTTTTTGTTGCAGGTTTAATAATCAGTATCTCAGGATATTTCATTTCAAATATTACAGGCTGGATCATAACACTGGTTTCTCTGGCGGCTTTCAGTCTTGTCGTTCATTTTCATAACAGACTATTGGAAGGAATGAGAAAATGCCATGCATACATGAAAATAAAAGAGGAAAACCTCGCAAGAATGAAAGTTGACTGGGGAAACATTCCCGATCCGGTCATCAACTCTCCTCCGGAAGAAATGACAACCGAAAAAGACCTTGACCTGTTCGGAAAGAATTCTCTTCACAATCTACTTGATACAGCAGTATCCTTCGAAGGCAGTATGCTTTTAAGAAAATGGATATCTAATTATATCCCTGATGAAAGCGAAATCAGGAACAGGCAAAATATCATAAGGGAAATGTCAGGACTTGAAAAATTCAGGGACAGGTTCATACTTAAAGCAAGACTCATTTCAAAAAAGCATCTGGATTGCAACAGGATATTATTGTGGATAAAGAATTCCGGGAGCATTGAACTGCCGAAATGGCTTCTTCCTGCGGCATCAATACTTATATTCACTTATATAATGCTGTTTTTTCTGAGTGTATTTGAAATTTTACCTTCATACTGGATACTTGTCTTTGCATTTTATTTCCTGATATATTCGGCAAATCAGAAGAAGATAGGTAAGATAATTGAAGAGTCTGCCGAACTAGAAAATCAGCTTAAGAAACTGACTTCTTTAATTGTATATGTTGAAAACTATTCTTTCAAAAGACATAAGAATCTCAATGATTTTCTTGGCATTTTTTCTTACAAGAAAGACAGTGCTGCGGAAAAATTAAAATCGCTTCAGAGAATAATTTCAGCGCTTTTGATAAGGGAAAATCCTATTATCAGAATAATTGTGAATATTGTGTTTCCCTTTGATATATTTTACAGTAAGAAACTGATAAAGGTAAAATCTGATATAAGTGACAACATTGCTGAATGGATTGAAAAGCTTAACGAACTTGAGTGTTATATTTCTCTTTCAAATTTTTCCCATCTCAATCCTGATTATTCATTTCCGGAAATATTAACGGGTAATGAAAATTATCTGGAAACAGTATCGTTGGGTCATCCGTTAATTAAAAGAGATGTCAAAGTTTGCAATGATTTTTCATTTGAAAAGAAAAATGAGATCGTGATCATTACGGGTTCAAATATGTCAGGGAAGAGTACTTTTCTGAGGTCAGCCGGAATAAATCTTTGCTTAACTTATGCCGGCGCTCCTGTAAATGCCGTGAGCTTCAGAACTTCTTTGTATGAGTTGTTCACCTGTATTAAGGTTTCTGATTCGGTCATTGACGGGATCTCATATTTTTATGCTGAAGTCACAAGACTGAAGCAGCTTCTTGATGAATTCAATAATGAAAACCAAATGCAGAAGTTTTTTTTAATTGATGAGATATTCAAAGGCACGAACAATAAAGAGAGACTTATCGGTAGCAGGGCTTTTATAAAAAAACTCTCCGAATTAAAAGGCACCGGATTCATATCCACCCACGATCTTGAGCTTGTAAATCTTGCCGGTGGGAACAGTTCAATTGTCAATTACCATTTCAGGGAAGAGATTATAAAAGGTAAAATGGATTTTGATTATAAGATACATCCGGGTCCGTGTCCTACTACAAACGCTCTGAAGATCATGGAATTATCCGGTCTGCCGGTATAATGAGAAAAATCATATTTCATCTTTTAATAAATAAATGTAAATTTGCTTAATCCCAATAATAAGAATTAATGGAAAAGTTTATTTTCAGGAAATGGCAGTTCATCTCAGTTCAATGTCTGCTGATTCTTATTCCGTCTGTATTTATAAATAACTCTCATACATCTGCTCAGATAAATGTAAAAAGTATATCGGGAAAACTGGATACAGCAATTGATTCTTTTTATGTTACAGGCAGGCTTCCCGGAATCATAGTTGAGATCAGGACTCCGGGATTTAATTATATCAAAGCTGTTGGCAAGGCTGATCTGAAATCCGGAGCTGAAAGAAAGTATGATGACAAGATCAGGATCGGCAGTATTACAAAAACATTCGTAGCGACAGTGATCCTGCAGCTTAAAGATGAAGGAAAGATCGGACTTGATGACAAACTTTCACTGTATTATCCTGACTATCCGGATGCTTCAGAAATTACAATAAGGGAGATGCTGGATATGACAAGCGGCATTCCCGATTATGTTGAAGATCCTGTTGTTCTTAAAAGTTTTGTGAAAAGCAGGCTGGATAAATATACTCCTTCTGAATTATATGATATTACAAAAGCAATGAAACCGGATTTTCCTCCCGGTACCGGCTGGAAGTATTCCAACGGTAATTATAATATCCTCGGAATGCTGATAGAAAAAATTACGGGAAATAAAATTGAAGAAGAGATTTCAAAAAGAATTATAATTCCATACGGGCTTACAAATACAAGTTATCCCATATCACCATATATGGAAGGTCAGTACAGCCATGGATATATGTCTGATTCTGCAACAGGTGAGCTTCTTGACGTAACGGTAATGGATCCTTCAATTACATGGGCGGCAGGATGCATGATATCAAACCTGCCGGATCTGAAGATCTATGCTGAAGCGCTTGCCAAAGGAAGTTTGATAAGCCCTGAATCCCAGAAAGAGAGATTAAAGATGATCAATTCAGGCGTGTCAAAATTTGTATCATACGGTCTCGGAATATTTTCACTCGGAGGATTCCTCGGACATAACGGCGGTATAACAGGATATAATACGACTATGTGCTGCAATCCGGAGCTTGATGCATTAATACTGGTTTCGGTAAATGAATACGGTGAAGATGGCGGTAAATCAGATGCAATTTTTGTTAAGCTTGCAGAAATACTGTTTCCTGAGAAAAATTTTTTCAAATAATTTTAAGGAGTTTGAAATGGAAGAAGAACTGAAAAAAGAAATTGATAAACTTACTGACAAGATTGTTGAGATAAGAAGAAAAAAAAATGATGATACACTAGAGATCTTCGACAGTGATAAAGCCATGAAATTCAAGCATATAATTTCGGATCATATTATTCCTTTTGTAAAAGATGCATCGAATATTATCGGTCGTTCCGGGTGTTCATTGAATTATTATTCAAATGAACTTGCTGTAATCAGAGATCCTAAAAAAAGAATCTTCATACAAATTCTATTTTATCCTTACGGACATAGTAAGATCACGCTTGGTGTAAATGCGCCGTTTCTGCAGTTTGCTTACAGCCCCGTAAAGGAGAATATAAAGATAACAACCAAGCTATCTATCAAATCGGATGAAGCCAGATATAAAATAGATGAGATTGAGATTGATGAGTTTGCGCAGGAAAATATTGATAAATACCTTTTGAAGTTTTTAAAAGATACTGTAAAATATAATGTATGATCTGAAACATAAAATATTCTTTTTTTAAAACTTCTCATCTTCTGCATTCTGCTTTTGCAACTTCTATTTAAATTTTAAACGATCATCTTATCATTAAATAAATTAATCTCCCTGTCTTAAAAAGTTCTGCTTTTTTCTTTAATCAGACAGCCGGATCACTTATTCAGATCAAGTGTATTAAGTTATTTTGCATATGAATTTTTAACACAAATAAGTAGTTTGTAATAAAGAATTTTTAAACCTTTTTAAATCCCGCGTTTATGAAATCCTTAATATTAATCCTGATAACTCTATTTACCTTTAATGAAGAAATTCTTTCAGATGATCTGTTTATAAAAGCAGGTAACCGTAGTGAGAACACTAACGAAATAAATTTATTAAGTTCGGATAATTCCAAAACATTAATACATGCCAGCATCAACGGATTCTACAACAGAAAAACTGATCAAGCAGGCATGACTTACGATAATGTTTACCTAAAAGAATATGTATCTCTTGGAATTGAAGGACAGGCAGCTCTTCCGGTGATTACTAAAATGATTGCGATTCCGAACTTTAAAGATGTGAAGATTAACATTATTAATGCTGAATCGCAGATATATAATTCTTATGATGTGATACCTTACCAGACTCCTCCGTTAAGAAATACAAAAGGTATATCAGTGAATTTTCATAAAGATACTGAATATTATTCATCAAATAAAAACTACCCGGAAAATATTGTAAGTATAAAAGAGATAGCTGTGATGAGAGATTATAGAATAGCTGTAGTAACAATTAATCCGGTTCAGTACAATCCGGCTTTGAGACAATTAAAAGTTTATACCGATATTGATTTTGAATTAAAGTATGAAGGATATTCAAATGTGAATAATGTGTCTAACCGTTCTGCCGGAATTTCAAATAGTTTCCGGAATTTATACAGACAGCTGATATTTAATTATAATTACATAAGCGATAACTCTTTTACTGTTGCTCCGAAAATGGTAGTGATAGTTCCGGACAGTCTGGAAAGCAATATCATGCCTTACGTCAGCTGGAAAAATAAAAAAGGAATTAAAACGACTATTAAGAGACGTTCAGAGATCAGCGGAACACCTTTTCCTACAGCCATTCAGATTAAAGATTATTTAACCTCGCTTTATAACAGTTCTGAAAAACCTGAATATGTTCTTCTTGTGGGAGATACAAGGGGAAAAAATACAATTACATGGTTCAATGCAACAGGAGGAAAATCTGATCATCCTTATATGTGTCTCGACGGAACGGATATACTTCCTGATATAGTATTGGGGAGAATATCAGTTCAGACAGGACCTGAACTTGATACAGCAGTTGCAAAATTAATTCAATATGAGAAACAACCGAACATGACTGAAACTGACTGGTATAAAAGAGCTTTCGTACTGCACAGTAATGACGGAATCGATCCAATTAATATGGAAGTAGCGAGAAGTGTTTTTCTTAATGAAGGCGGATTTACTAATGTAGATATTGCGAGCCCAAGCACATCCCAAAATCAGATCACGAGTTATATTAACGGAGGAGTAAGCTGGATATGGTTCATCGGACACGGCAGTGAAACTTCCTGGGCAAATCCTGTCTGGAATATGTCTAACATGGTAAATCTGAATTACGGATATAAACAGCCTTCAATTATTTCCATAGCCTGTTCAAATACGGACCTTGATTATTCTGAGACGGCAGACTGTTTCGGTGAGGCCTGGATAGAAAGGAGTAACGGCAATTCAGCATCTAATTTTACAGGCTCGACTGAGCTGTGTGCATTTTATACAACTGACACTATCGGAAGGGAAATGCTTTATGCATATTTCAGGCACGGCATTTATGACTTTGGTTCCATGCTGAATTACGGAAAGATACAGGCTTATAATTATTTCAACGGTAATGGAACAGTAGTGCAGACTATAAATCAGTACATGGTACTCGGAGATCCCACACAGGAAGCATATTCTGATGTGCCGAAAAGTCTGAATGTTCTTTCCTCGTCCGGCGGTTCAAATTATACTGTGAATGTCAAAGCCGGCGGTATTAATACCGGTGGTGCGCTTGTTGCAGTTAGTCAGAACAATATGCTGAAAGCCGCAGGATATACGGACAGTCTCGGTAATTACAATATTAATTCATCCCTGATAGAAAACGGAATTCCGGTTAATGCAGTCGTTACCGGTAAAAATTTATTTCCTTATGAAGGAGAACTGATCCTTACATCAGTAAACAATATTACAGGGGTTCCGCAGAGTTATTCCCTGTCTCAGAATTATCCGAACCCGTTCAACCCGGTTACGAAATTGGAATTTAGGATTTCGGATTTGGAATTTGTTTCATTGAAAGTTTATGATGTTCTTGGCAATGAGATTAAAACTCTTGTAAATGAATTGAAGTCATCGGGAGTATATAATGTGGAATTTGACGGGAGTAATCTTTCGAGCGGGATATATTATTA
>CAZLOL010000057.1:0-3522 GCA_964561045.1 uncultured Ignavibacteriaceae bacterium
CTGGATACACTGATGTTAAATGAAATTCAAATTTATTTGGAATTTTTGTTTTGGACAGAGTTAAATAAAAAAATTCCTGATAAATATTTTATATAAATTGTAATTGACATAACACAGCGAAAATGCCGGAATATTTTTTCGGGATTTTTTTTTTGTGGACATTAAAAAAAATATTTTTGTATATTACATCCAAACATTTGTCAGATCAAAGAATAACACCTTATTGAAAACAACTAAAAATATATTATGCCTGTGTCTGGTATTGATTTTATTTCTTCACACTAATTATCTGGCAGTTTATTATTCATTATATGAAATAAATACTGAAGAATTGATCGCCAGCTGCTGTGAAAAGAAAGTTGACAACTGTAATGCCCACTGTTACCTTGACAAGAAAATGAACGAAGAGGATAATAAGAACACTAACGGCACTGTTTCGGATATAAAATTAAAACTAACAGAATATGTAACGACAGAATATTCACCTTTACTTACATCAGGTCAATCAAATATATTTTACACGGATAATTTCTTATTTCCAGCAAAAGACATCTGCACAGACATAGATCATCCCCCTCAGCTCTAACTCTTTTAAATAATATATTAATATCATTTTCAATTATTTGTCCGGCACAGACATGCCGGATTGCATTTATTTAAAAACTTAAATCAAATAAAAAATGAAATTTAGAAGAGCTATATATACCGTTTTACTTTTACTGACATTCAGTTCCACTATTTTATTCAATTCCTGCAGCGATGATGCAGTTACAACAGCTCCGCCTCCGGCTGTAACGCAGGATCTGATCTTTCTTGATACTGCTTATGCAATAGGAGGAAGAGCACTGGTTTCCATTTATGTAGAGGAAACTTTAAAAGTAGGTTATAACAATGTCTATATTGTTTTAAAAGATTCAGTTACAGGTGCAACTATCACAGATGCGCATATAGAATTTGATCTGGTAAATCATGGCGTCGGTACACCTGTTGAAAATCCTGATAAAATTGCAGTTGACGGAAAATTCAAAGGCGCATGGATCCTGACTGCAGCTCAGGCAGGAGATAATAATCTGCACTGGCATTATCATATTCACGTTCACAATCATCAGGCGCCGGGTGAACCGGAAGGCGCTGCGGAGTTCGGTGATTTTCTCGTAAAGGAAAATCCTGACGGTTTCAAATCGATAACTATGCCGGACAGTACAAAACTTTTTCTATCATTTATTAATCCCGAAAAGCCGGTAACCGGTATGAATGATCTTGAATTTCTGATCAATAAAAATGAACCTGAACTGTTTCCTCCGGACGGATCTTATACGATACAGATGAATCCTGTCTTTCTTTCTAACGGACATACTACTGCAAACAATGTAGCTCCGTCAGGCAGTACTGACGGACATTATAGCGGAAGAGTTAACTTTGATCAGAGCGGAGCCTGGAGAATTAACCTGAAGGTCATGAAAAACGGACATGAGTATGATACTTATTTTGATGTGACATATTAAAAACATAAATTTTCAATTATGAAAAAGCTTTTATTGACAGCAGTATTATTTTTAGTTTCGCTCCCCCTTGTTACAAAGGGGGATCCGAAACTTATGCAATTGAATAAACCGCTTAAACTGTCCGATATTCAGGACAAGTCCGAAACTGAATGTGACCTCTGCGGTTGTTATATGGGACTTGAACCGAATTTCAATGAAAATCAAATAGGATTGAGATATTACACATTCAAGTTTTTTACGGAAGGACATACTGAAACTACAGAGGGAACTATGGCAAACCGAAATGGCAATCCGCCTAATGAAGTCGATCATGCGGGACATGGTTCAGCTTCATCGACTGAAATTTACAGTAATGTGGAATTGTACGGAAGGATTTACCTCAGTCCGAAAACAAGAATAATTTTCGGCATCCCCTTTTCTTTCAATGAGATTGACAGTAAAAAACTGAACGGTGTCGGTGATATGAGAGTGCTTGCGCAGTATAATGTCTACAATACTGACATTAATGGTATGACAAATTTCTGGCAGAGAGTATTTCTCGGCGGCGGTCTGAAACTTCCGACCGGGGCATATAACAAACAGCTTATTTACGGAATAACTGAACCTCACTTTCAGCCGGGCACGGGAAGTTTTGATTTTCTTTTTACGGGATTATGGATTGCCAAACTTGAAAAGGTTGGCATAGGATGGAGAAATGATATTGTATATACTTTGAATACTACAAATAAAAACGATTATAAATTTGCAAACAGATTTAACTGGGCTTCGACTTTTTCTTATGATATTATAACAAGTTCGGTGAATATACTTCCGAAAGGTGGGGTCTATCTGGAAACCGCAAATGCCGATCAGTACCAGGGAGCTGATGCAGAGGGTTCAGGCGGAACAGTCATAATGGGTACTATGGGTATAGATATTACTTACAAAATGCTGTCACTTGATTTTGATTACCAGCTACCGATCAGTCAGAGTTTTATAGGTGAGCAGGCGGATAATGATTACAGGTATTTTATAAGTATGGGATATGCGTTTTGAGTTTGGTGAGTTTGTTGAGTTCTCCTCCGTCAGAGTCTCCGGTGATATTCATGTACCTTGACAGATTATTTTTAAAGCAGAGTAAATTAATTTGTAATGAAAATAAATAATTTTTAGATACCACATTAATTAATTGAATTATATAAAATTAATAAAATTAATAAAATTAAATAGAGTTGTTAAGTTTAAACTGCAATTGATTTTTGGGTAATGCTGCCTTCCGTCTTTGTACCCGGTGCCTTTCCGGGTCTCTGACGGATTATTTATATGGAAGAACAAAATAATTTGTAATGATAATAAGTTACATTGCCGACCAAAACATTTTAATTAAGTTAAAAAAGTGTTAAAATATTTTTCATTTTTACCGGAATATTTTCATGAATAAAACTATCCCTGAATTATAAATTATCCGGTTATTTCTTCAATCAAATAACAGATCAATATCATTTCCTGAAGTAAGTAAAAAATAAATTGGGAATTTCTCCCCCAGATTACACAGATTTCAGTATCAAAACACATCTTTTTCCCAAGCCCCAGCATGATGAAATTGAATTTCAATCTATAATTTTAAGTAAAATGATATTTATACTAGATTTGAGAAAGACTCAGCATGCAGTAATTACATGTCTGATTGTTTTTACAGAAGTCTCTGATAGTAATTTAACATTGTGTATTAAATATTGATCTTTGAAAATAGAATATTAAACATTTGGGATTTATGCTCAACCATTCAGGTTATTTATTATTAATTATTCGACTGGCTTCTGCAGGGCAAGTTTTACATTATTCAAAACAACTAATGCAGGAGATAATAGGGTTGCAGTTAATGGTTTCTCTCAAGTGAGTTATTTGAGTAAATAAAAGAAAAGCCGGGAGAGAAATTCCACCGGCTTTTATTTAGTAATATGATATTAAAGACTGTTAATTCTTATGAGCATCTTCATGAACTTTCTTATGACCGTTCTTGTGATGCTGATGATTC
>CAZLOL010000057.1:3622-17045 GCA_964561045.1 uncultured Ignavibacteriaceae bacterium
GTGAGCATGAATGTAAATTTATCGGTAGAGCTCAGGCGAACGGGAATGTTTTCCGTGTTGCCGTTTGTCATGAGCTGCTCGGCAATGACCTTTTCAGTCTTTCCGTCCATAGTAACTTCGAATTCCGCCCCGATCGTATTATCTTTTCCTTCGCTCATTGCTTCCTGTGAGAACTTTGATCTGTCAAAATCTATAAACTTAATTTTAAGTCCTTTTACTTCTTTCTCTTCACCTTTTTTAAATGCAATTACATCATCATCGCTGAACGGTTTAGGAGATTCCAGAGACATAGGCGAGAGGTAAACATCCTTGATACCGAGATTGGCAATATCAGGATTCTTCATGATTCCCTGTGAATATTCGCTGTAGAACATAACCGGCTGAAGGAGAAAACCTTTTCCGTCTTTTTCTACGACAACATTGAAATGATACTTATCATTATTATCACCGAAAGGAGTTGCACCTTTGTAAGTAAGATCATAACCCAAAGCTGACTGAGGCTCGTTCAATGGTAAAGAAAGATTAACTTCTTCTGAATATCTGGATGAACCGACAATTCCTAAAAATAAAATCATTATTCCGAGGTGAGCAACATAAGGTCCGGCTTTGAGATTATTTTTAACAAATATTTTATAAGCAATGCTTGCATTTACCAGTAAAGCAAACAGTGAAGCAGCAACAAATATAGCAATCAGCACATCATGGATACCTAAAATTACAAAACCAACAGTCAGAACACCGGAGATAATCAAAGGCAAATAGAGGCTCTTATAAAATCTTTTATCATCAGTATGTTTCCATGCAAGCAAAATACTTATCCCGTTAATTGCTGCGATCAGAATTGCAAGCGGAAGATTCATTTTATTGTAAAACGCAGGGTCAATTGTACCTTTAGAAAATATTGGCCAGCTTGTACCGACTCCGATTACCAGAGCTGTTGCACAAAGAGTAATAGCTCCCACAAAGACCGCGGATTCCCTTGATAAAATATTCGCGGGTTCGGATTTAGTCGAATTCAGGCTTTTCCATCTGAAAAGAATTAGTCCGATACCGCCTGCACCGAATAGTGAAAGAAATACAACTAAGAATAAATAAACTTCCTGTCCCGGATCTACAAAAGAGTGAACGGATGCATCACCGAGTATTCCGCTTCGAGTAAGAAAAGTTGAATATAATACAAGTATAAAAGCTGTTATTGCCAGCAGCAGACTCGTTTTTTTGAATTTACCTGTTTTCTCTTCAGCAATCATAGAGTGAATTGCAGCTACAATGACTATCCATGGAACGAAAGATGAATTTTCCACAGGATCCCAGCCCCAGTATCCGCCCCATCCGAGTACGCCGTAAGCCCAGAAACCGCCAAGCATTATTCCAACTCCAAGAACCATTCCGGAGAATAACGTCCAAGGAAGAACAAGTTTAAGCCATCTGTTGTATGAATTTTTTACCAAAGCAGCTATCGCAAAGCAGAAAGGAATTGCAAGTGAAGAAAATCCTGCAAACAGTATAGGCGGATGAATAGTCATCCAGAAATTCTGAAGCAGAGGATTCAAACCTCTTCCGTCTTCTGGAACGAATCCGATAGTTACGTCTTTCGGAAATGATTCCCATACATATAAGTATGGCGACTTAATAATCATTATGAAAAGCAGGAAAGATTGTATCAGAGCAAACGTGAACATTACAAGCGGTTCGTATTTGCCTTTATCAGTTTCATTGCTGTGATTTAATGAAGTGTCATTATCCCTGCTTTTTAAATAACCCATCAGGAAAATACCCAATACTGCCATCATAAATGCCCACAGATGAAAACTTCCTTCCTGTCCCGCATAGAATGTCGAAGCAAGAAGATTAATGGGCAGATCTTTTGAGCTGTAATTCCAAACATAAGTGTACTGGAACTGGTGTGTAATGATTAGATAAAGCAGATAGGCAGCCGAGGAGATTGTCATTATCACAGAAACGTGAAAGAACAATCTTGCCGGACCAATGATCTTTGTATTCCCCCTGCTTGCAAAAAAATACAGCACCGCAGAGAGGAAACAGGATATAAAGCCTATATATAATATAGTTGTACCCATAAAATTATTTATTAAATTAAACTAAAATTAGATTCCCGATTTTTGTATATCTTCGCCTTTGCCTTCATATTTTGAAGGGCATTTTGTAAGCACTTCCTTAGCATAAAAACTTCCGTCTTTCATTTTTCCCTTTGCAACAACAGATTCTGCCATTTCAAAATTATTCGGTCTGGCGCCTGCGAGTACGACCTTCATTTCAGTATTGTTCTCATCTTTCATGTAGAAAACAAATTCATTCGTAGTTGCATCAAATTTTGCTTCTTTATCTTTTACCCAGCTGCCTTTTACCTGGCAAGTCTTGTGAATCTGAGCTGCAGTCTGAAAGTTTGTATATTCGATCTTGCTTTCAGAAAATGAAAAGAAGCCAACGACTAAGAATATGACTATTATTAAGATCCCGGTTATTGTTTTGGCATTCATAATGTATTTTATTTATTTATTTAAAAATTTTAATTAGGAATTGGTTTTCCCATAGATTTATAAATTTCTTCTATCTGTGTCTTATTGGCAATAGCTTCCTCGTTCTTCGGATCAAGCTCAATGACTCTTCTGTATCTTGTCAAAGCCGGTTTGTATTTCTCTCTTGGCGGCAGATCTGCTTCAAACATAAGATAATTTGCTGCTTTAAGCTGCATTTCTATGCACATTTTCTTATCGCTTTCAGATTTGGATTTCTGATATTTTGCATCAGCTTCATCTGCTTCCGTAATATACTTTGAAGCGCCTTCGCCGCTCATTTTTTCTTTGTTTTCGCCGGAATTACCTTCGGATTTCTCTTCGCTCCCGTGGAAACTGTTATTTTGCTTTAAACTACGGTGAATCGAATCATCCGGCATTTCTTTTTTATCTGTTTTATCTGTTGTTTTCTGCTTATTGCTTAAAAGTTCGGGCGGAACGTCTTTTGTACATGAACTTAAGTTCAAACTTAAACTTACTGCTAAAAAACAACTTAAAAGGATTTTCATTAAATTAGATTTCATATTTTATATTTATTATTAAAATTACAATTACCGTACCAAAAAAACATGCAAATTTTTGGAAATATCATCACTTTTTTTACATGTGTCCCAAAATTCCCCACTTTTTTCAAAAATATTTTCCTCACTCTGTGATCATTCCTTCATTCTGGCTTCAAGCATCATTTTGCTCTGCAGAAATACTTCCGGCATGGGAAAATTCCATTTCAAAGTTCTCTGATCTGCTGAAGTTGAATTGGAAGAAACAACATCATAAGGAAATTCGATCTCAAAATTTATAAATCCGCTGCCGAACATTTCTGACATTCCTGATTTCATTTGCTGAGCAAGAGAATCATTTTCGGGCATTTCATCTGAAACAGGCTGTTCATAAAGGTATAAAAAGACTAATTCATCTCCTTCTCTTTTTAATGTAACTGTTGCAGGTGAAATTTTACTGTCATTATCCTCTTTTATCGCTTTGTCCAGTGAAGTTCCTAAGCTGCTGATACTGTCAAAGCTGTACTTTATAACAAAACTATTCGAAGAATCCGGATTTCTTTTAGAATAAATATCTGAAATCCTGATTCCGGGTATGGAATCATAACTGCTTCTTGTTTTATTCATAAAAATATCATCACTATAGAGTGAATCAAGAAATGCTTCCTTTCTTGCTGAATCCATTATTGAAGCCATCGAAGACATCATTGAATAAAATTCCTTCATGAAACTTATAGTCATGGTCTCTTCACCCGAACCATCTTTGTTTAATTTTATCTTTCTGTCTATACTGAGGCATGAGTTTAATGAAGCACACAATAATAATAAAATTATTACTTTAAAAGTTGCTTTAAGATTTTTCATTTATGAGTTTTAATGATAGTGAACTAATTTAAGTAAAAAAATTTATTATTAAGAGTGATAATAAAAGTATGTTTTAAAAAACTTTATTAAGATATATTTGTTCTAAACAGAGAATTTTCCACTGCATATAAATCCCGATGAAAAAATCCCGTATCTTTTTAATTGCTCTTGCATCACTTCTTATGGCAGTCTCATTCTGGACTTTTGCCGGTTTAAAATTAATGAAAACAACAGTTAATAAGAATGCACTAGTAAACTGCGCCAGAGATCTGGCGGTCAGATATGACAATTATAAATTTTCAGATCAGCAGAGAAAAGAGGATTCATCGGTTATACTGAATCAGAATCTGTATGATGTACAGAACTGCAAGCTGGAACTCTCCTTCGACATTCCTCAAAAATATATATTCGGAAATTTGGAAATGACGGCTTTGAATTTATCAGATACGCTGAACAGTATTTATATAAATTTTTCAGATAAAATGAAAGTGAACACAATTCTTCTTAACGGCACAGACGCTTTATTTAAAAGAGAGAACGACTTCATAATAATAAATTCAAAGGGTATTTTAAAAAGGGAAACCGGTTTTTCTATAAAGATAAATTATGAAGGAGCTCCGGAGAACAAGGGATTTGATTCATTCGGATTTAAAACCTTCGACAATGAGCCGGCGATTTATACTTTAAGCGAACCTGAATATGCTCCGACCTGGTGGCCCTGCAAAGATCTTACTACCGATAAGTTTACTGCAGAAATAATACTGACGGTGCCGACTGAACTGACTGCAGTTTCTAACGGGCTGCTTCATGAAGTAAAAGATGAAACCGACAGCACAAAGGCATTTTACTGGAAATCAGGTTATCCGATCACAACATATCTTGTTTCGATAGCTATCGGCAAATATGATACATGGACTGATTCATATTCATCACAGGACGGTTCAAAAAGAATGAATGTGGATTACTATTCTTATCCTTCATATACTGAAAAAGCAAAGACCGACTGGAAGAATACAGTTTCTATGATAGATTATTTTTCAAAAACATTCGGAGAATATCCGTTCATAAATGAAAAGTACGGAATGGCTATGTTCGGATGGAGGAGCGGCGCAATGGAACATCAGACAATTTCAAGCATGGGATATACGACTGTTACAGGTGATCAGAGATATGAAGAAATAGTTGTACACGAGCTGGTACATCAGTGGTTTGGCGATGCCGTATCACCCGAGTTATGGAAAGATATCTGGCTTAACGAAGGATTTGCAACTTACGGTGAGGCATTATGGATTGAGCATACTGAAGGAAAAGAAGCTTACCGGAAGTTCATGAAAAAGCAGGATTACGGATATTTTCAGGGAACGGTCTACGATCCGGAAGGATTTATTTTCAGCCCGACTGTTTATAAGAAAGGAGCCTGGTGTCTACACATGCTACGCGGAGTGACCGGAGATTCTGTTTTCTTTGATATCATCAGGACATACTATGGCAAATATAAATACAGGAATGCAAATACGCAGGATTTTAAAAATGTATGCGAGCAAGTTTCGGGAACTGACTTGACATATTTTTTCAATCAATGGATATTTACCGGCTCGGGAAGACCTGAATACAAGTATTCATGGAAATATGATGATTTTATGGATCAGAAAAATTCCGGTGTATTCACCTTAAGGATCAATCTCAGACAGACACAGGACAGTGATGAATTTTATAAAATGCCCGTTAATGTAATTGTAAAAACAGATAAAGGGGATGAGAACTTTACTTTTATCAACAATATGAAAACTCAACAATTCGAACAGCCGGTTAGCGGCAGACCTTTCGAGGTGATAATTGATAATGAAAACTGGATACTTAAAAAAATTGATAAGGAGGAATACAACGATAAGCTATAGTTTTCTACAAATGTTTATGTTATCAATTATCAAAAATATTTAAACCCTATTTAATAAATGAAAAATTCAAAATTGCTCCTATACGCAGTAATGCTCTTTGCGTATTCATCTGCATATACCCAGTCTAAGAGCATTATTATTAAATTCAAAAATAATACTCCTGCAGAGATTGTAAATAATTTCAGGAATAATAATCCGAAATCAGGCAGCAGCTCCGTCTCAAAATTAAGCAGGGAGCTGAATGTGAAAAATTCCCGGGAGGTTTTCGGTAATTTAAACAGAGCTTACTCAAACAATGAGAGTTATAAAAGAACAGGTCTGGACAGAATTTTTATTATAAATACAGATGAAAATAAATTTGAACTTTTTCTGAATACTGCAGGGAAAAATGAATTTGTAGAATATGTGCAGCCCGTCGGTTCGCTGAAACTCGAAAGTATAACTGATAATAATGTTACTCCGAATGATAGTTATTACAGTACACAATATTATCTCGACATGATCGGAATGCAGAATACATGGGATATTACAAGGGGAGATTCGAATATTGTAATTGGTGTGATTGATACTGGACTGGATTTTCTTCACCCTGATCTGCAGACCAGTTACAAGATAAACTTTGGTGAATACGGAAACGGCAAAGAATCGAACGGCATTGATGATGATAATAACGGATTCACGGATGACTGGAGAGGATGGGATTTTACGGATGAACCGTTTACCGGCGATCCGAGAAGAGGGGATTATCTGGATCCGGATAATGATCCGACAGATGATAATAAGCAATCTCACGGTACAGCGGTTACAGGTATCATCAATGCTTCTTTTAATAATAATCTTGGAATCTCATCAGTTGCTCCGAACTGTAAAGTACTTGTGATGCGTGCCTTTGATGCAGAAGGTTACGGTGAAGAAGATGATGTTGCTAATGCAATTTTATACGGGATCACGCAGGGAGTAAGGATTTTTAATTTCAGTTTCGGAGATTATATTTTCAGTAATTTACTCAGAGATGTAATAAAGTTTGCTTATACTAAAAATGTCGCGATAATATGTTCGGGCGGAAATGACGGAAGTGACAGACTTCACTATCCTTCGGCTTATGATGAAGTCATCTCTGTAGGAGCTTCGGACCAGACAGATAACAAAGCGGGATTTTCTTCTTACGGTGAAACAGTTGATATATTCGCTCCGGGTTTTCAGAATTTAACAACGGTAAGGACAGGAAAAGGGAGTGCAGCTTTTAACGGTGATTATGATAAGCTTAACGGAACATCCTTTGCGGCGCCGATAGTTGCCGGAGTTGCGGGTCTACTTTTATCAAAAAATCCTGAACTTACAAACGAGGAATTGCGGGGGATATTAGTTTCCACCACAACATTAATGGCAGGTCAGAATTCATGGGATCACGTTCGCTCTTCAGGAAGACTCAACGCATTAAATGCCGTTCAGAATTTTGGCAATCCTTCAGTTGCGAGAATAAATTATCCGTTTCAGGATTATACTTTTGAAAATGATATTGTACCGGTATCAGTATCTGCAGCATCACCGATTTTTTTATCATATTCTATATACTACGGTGTGGGACAGCGACCTTCTTCATGGATTCCTTTATTAGAGAATCAGACCTCACAGGTTCTGAATGATACAGTTGCACGATGGAACACTGAAAGTTTACCGGATACTTCTTATACGCTAAGACTTGCAATCAACAGTAATTCCGGAAGGACTATAGAGCACAGGATGATCATATTCAAAGATAAGAATCCTCCGATAATAACCGATATTGCATACGGAAATGTAATTGATAAGAATAATTATTCTGAGCTGATACTATTTGCAACCAATAAAAGAACTTTAGGCAAGATCTATTATAAAAGAAAGAACATTAACGAGCCTTTTAAATTTGTACTTGCCGATGTAGGAACACCGAATATCGGATTTGTTGCTGAGGCGCATTTCGGATTACTGAACGGAAATGATCTTGCGCCGAATACGGAATATGAATTTTATGTGGAAGCAACATCTCTGAACGGCAAGACCGCAGCTGTTAGTGATTCTTCATTTTACTTTTACACACAGCCCCAGATAAATAACTACGGTTATAACAAGAAAAATTATTCGTTAATGTTTTCGCAGTCATGCAATACTATTTTTGATTTCAATGGAGACGACAAGAATGACATTTTATTAAATGATATAAAAAAGAATCTGAAGCTGAATGTCTATGAATTCAGCGCAGGGAATTTTGTAAAAGTCTCGAATGACAACTGGAGTGATTTCAAGGTCGGGAGAGATATAGGAGATATAGACGATGACGGTCTGAATGAACTGCTATTGTCAAAAGGAAGAAACGGTTTTTTATATGAAGCTGTTGCGCCAAATCAGCTGCCTGTGAATCTGATATGGAGTGATTCTTCCGACGGAAATTTCTGGTCTGCAAGAATTGCTGATACTGACAATGATAATAAAAAAGAAATTCTCGGACTTGGTACATCCGGACTGAGAATTCTTGAATCATCAGGTAACAACGCATATAATCAGACTGCAAATTTAAATTACTTCGGAATAGATTCAACCCCAAATTCCCAGAATGTACTCGTTGAGGATTTTGACAATGACGGGAAAATGGATATAGCATTCATAAATGTATATTATGAATCGCGAGGATCGGCATTGCCAAAAGTCGGATTGTCAATTTATGAAAATACTTCAGATAATACATATACCAGAGTTTTCAAAGACAGTGTTAACCGGCTGATTAGAGGAGATAACCTGACAACAGGTGATTTCAACGGTGACGGAAAGAAAGATATTGCAATGGGAGTTGTAAGCAAGGACGGCGATCTGATTCAATATTACAGTTTGTATATATATACTGCAGAGTCAGACAATAACTATACGGTTCTTGATGCTGTTGATATTTATAATTACAAATCCTACGCTGAAACCTCGACTAAAGCGGGGGATATTGATAATGACAGTAAAGATGAAATATTAATAAACACCGGTACATTATTCTATATTATGAAGTTTGATAATTCAGAAGGAAGACTCAAACCGGTCTTTTATATGAACGACATCAATACCTTCAATCAGATCGTATTTGATTTTGATGCTAACGGAGTTAAGGAATTTGGTCTTAATACGGTGAATGATACTCTGCTTTTCTTTGAAAAGGACATTGCATTTACCGGTCCTGCAACACCGCTTGGCCTGAAAGGAAACAGTCCGGATTCAAATGTCATAGAACTTAATTTTGAAGCAGTGCCGGGTGCTGACTATTACAGAATTTATAAAAGCGATTCTACTCAGAATTACTCTTTGTATGATTCTTCATTCAGCACCGAATATCAGGACATGAATGTATCAAACAGAAATAATTATTATTACAAAATATCTGCAGTGGATCAGCAGAATCCCATACCTGAAAGTATGCTTTCTTTACCGGTAATGATCTATTGTCACAACAAGTCTAAACTTGTTTCGGCAAATTACGAGAATAACGGATTCCTTACAGTGAGAGTTTCCGAAAGGGTACCTTCTGTTATACCTTCTCCCGGATCATTTCTTGTAAACAACGGAATCGGAAATCCGAAGAATATTGCAGTTAAAAATAATTATGAATACTTCCTAACTTTTGATAAAGCTATTCCAGGCGGAAGCTATTCTGTCAGGTCATTCGGATTGAAAGATATTTATGGTTCGCCTGTAGATTCAAACTCAGTAAATTTCTCAGCCAATCAGATCGATACTGTGAAATTCTATATTGCAAAATTAGAACTTGTAGGCAGCAAGAAACTCAAAGTGGAATTTAATCTTGAAGTGGATTCAATAAGTATCAGAAATGTAAATAATTATTCATTCGAGCCGTTTGATATAAGTGTCAGTTCTGTCAATATAGAAAATTCAGACAGAAAAATTATATATCTTGATCTCCAGAATAATGCAGTCATAGGAGCTACCGGAAAGAACTATCTGCTTAAAGCTTTTAATGTATATTCTTCCACCGGCATAAAAATAGTTGACGGAGCCGGCAGCAGTTTCGGTCTTATATTCAACAAGGAAGATCTGAATGATATGTATGTATATCCGAACCCATACAGCTTCAGTTCGTCACAGGATTATATTACATTTGCAAACATAACAAGGGATGCATCCATTGATATATATGATCTGAGGGGAAAATTTCTTATTAATGTAAAAGAGACAAACGGAAACGGGGGAGTAGAGTGGAATTTAATTGATCAGAGCGGAAACAAAGTTCCGACAGGAATTTATATTTTCAGGGCTACGGGAAAAAATTCATCCGGGCAGGATGTGGAAGATAAGACAGGAAAGTTTGCAATAGTGAGATAATAAAAAAGGCGTCGAAAGACGCCTTTAAAAAATACCTTTAAGAATTATTATTTATTCATATATTCAACTAAAGCTTTACCGGCTTTAAATCTTATAACAGTTCTTGCTGCAATTTTGATTTCTTTTCCTGTCTGAGGATTTCTTCCCATTCTTGCTTTCCTCTTTGATTTTACAAATGATCCGAATCCTACTAATGAAAGTCTTCCGGTTTTCTTTGCTGTTTTTTTGATTCCATCAATAATAGATTCTAAAGCAGCTCTTGCCTGAACTTTTGTTATTTTAGCATCAGCTGCTACTTTTGAGACTAGTTCTTCTTTTGTCATTTTAATTTGGTTTGATTTGTAAAAAAATGTTCACACAAAAATAACATTGTATTAATTAAAAAGCAACTTTAAATATTTAAGTGATGCGGGGAAAGTGAGTAAAATCAATTATCTGCATAGGGTCGCTGCTTAAGGTGAAATTATTTTTCTTCTCATAAAAATTTATCCTCATCATTTCTTTTCTTTACTTATCTTTACTTATCATTTCTTTTCTTTACTTATCTTTATTTAATAATGGAACATCAGATAAATTTCAAAACCTCTTCGGTTTTTATTCCATCTTCAAACCTGCAGACTTCTTTGTCTTTGCTGCAATTACTGTCACAATATTCACTGCTAACTTCCAGATTAACAGCCTTTCTGCCTTTTGCTCCCCAGAGTTCAGCGCAGTTCATTCTTCTGTGACAAAATAAACCAATGGTCCTGATATCAAGAGCCGAAGCCAGATGCAAAGGACCTGTGGATGCAGCTATAAGCAGATCAGAGTTTGCAATGATACAAATGAGATCTCTCAGACGGTTGATTTGACTGTCTGCAAATACAATCCTTCTGTCATTCAAATTCAAAATACTATCCCTGAAATTACTGCTCATTTCTTTAGCTGTCAGAATGATCCGTGCATTATTTTTTTTTATCAATATCTCTCTGATGAGATTAAAATATTTATTCTCGCTCCAGTTGCCGGACGATTTTCCCGATCCGGTATGAATTATTATTTTATGATCGCCGTCATTTACCATGAGTTTACGCAGAATATCTCTTCCGTGAATTTTTTCTTCTTCAGTAATGAATATCTCGGGAGTAAGGTCATCTGAAATCACTCCGATGGCTCTTGCAAGATCCATGCAGTAATCAGATTCGTGACGTAGAGGAATATATTTGTTCCGTGAAACACTTTTCATAAAAGTGATCACTTCATATAATTTTTTTCCAACGCCGATCCTGTTTTTTATACCCGCGAGAAACATCTGGTAAGAAGCTCTTTCCGTCGGCAGTACTAGTAATCCGTCAGTGAATTTATTTGCACGGATCTGTTTGGTAACTTTCCGGAATGACTCTTTCTTCAGATCATCTGTAATAAGAAGATCAAGATGAGGGTTATTTAAAAGCACATCATTTGAATTCGGATTTGTAAGAGTTGCAATAAAAGAATCAGTATATGTTTTCCTGATTTCTCTTATCATCGGAGTGATCATTACAACGTCGCCGACTCGGTCTGTTCTGATGATGAGAATGCGATTCAACTTAGTAGTTAGTATTGAGTAATGAGTATTGAGAATCGGGTATTGAATATTTTGCAATGAGAATTGAGAAGCAAATATTGAGTATAGAGAATTGAAATGATTTCGTCATGTTTTAATCTATGGTTTTGTTTATTTTGTAATAAAAATTGATTACCAATTGCTAACCCAATACCCAATACCCAATACTCAATACTTATTTCAGTTTTCCACAAGCAGAGGATCAGGCAGTGAATCCCTTGTCTGAATGTAGCTTTCGACCTTATATCTTAATGCGACAAAGAGGAATGCAACCGCAGTGACGAACATCAGAATTGCAAAGAACCAGAAATATTCAGAACCTGTAAGTTTTAATGATCCGTCCGGATTTACTATGAATGCATTTACGAGTGCAGTAATGCCGTTACCGAGTGAGACACCGAGAAACCACAATCCCATTATAAAGGACTTCATGCTGTTAGGGGATTGAGTGTATGAAAACTCAAGACCCGTTATTGATACCATTACTTCAGCCGCAGTCAGGATCACATACGCCCAGAACTGCCAGACTATACTTGGCTTGCCTCCGGCGAGAATGGATGTTTCGGCTACTGCAACAATTACAAATGAAAATCCGGCTAACAGCATTCCGATAGTAATCTTCCTCAACGCCGTCATCCTGAAAAATTTATTTATCTGAGGATATAAAAAGTAAGTGAATAGCGGAATAAAGACCATAATAAGCAATGGATTGATCGCCTGTATCTGCGAGGCAAGCAGTTCGAATTTTATGAATCCGAGATCTACTATTCTGTCCATCTTTTCCGACTGCAAAACCCAGGAGGAACCTGTCTGATCAAATAAAGACCAGAAGATGGAAATAAAAATATACATTATGCTTAAATTGAAAATGGCTTTTTTACCCTGCGGACTGAATATATCTTTTTTATAAGACTTCCATCCTACAGGCGGTATTGCAATGAACACTTTCCTTCCGCGCCAGAAAACTATAGTAGCAAGAAACATCAGAAATCCAGGCACTCCGAATGCAACGTGAGGTCCGTAATCATCAAGTAATACAGGAATCAGAAGCGTTGAAACTGCAGCTCCGAGATTAATGGAAAAATAAAAGTAACCGAATATTTTTTCCAGCAATGACTTGTTCTTTTCCTCGAACTGATCTCCCACGTGCGCCGATACACATGGCTTTATTCCTCCCGCACCGACCGCTATTAAAGTCAGACCTATTGTAAGTCCGATACGGGATTCATCTAAAGCAAGAGCAAGATGTCCGAGAACATAAACTATGGAGAGTATAATTATAGTCTTATATTTCCCCCAAAGAACATCCGATATTATTGCTCCGAGTATCGGTGTGAAATAGTTTACCATTGAGAATAAATGATACCAAGTGGTAGCTTCATTCTCACTCATAGGATCCGGCTTGCCGTGAGACATCAGATACTGTGTCATAAAGACCACAAGGATCGCACGCATACCGTAATAGCTGAACCTTTCGGAAAGCTCATTCCCTATGATATATGGAATTCCTTTGGGATACTTAGGTTTAACTTCTTCCGCCATTTATTTTGAAAATTTGTTTCAGCAAAATATCTAATATATTTTTAATTTAAAACTATTTAATAGTTAGTATTTAGTAGTTAGTAGTTAGTAGTTAGTAGTTTAAGGTTATTAAACTTTACAAACTTTACAAACTTTACA
>CAZLOL010000058.1:0-11825 GCA_964561045.1 uncultured Ignavibacteriaceae bacterium
GTCTTTCCGTCATGAGATACTGATATACCGCCTTTGCTTTGAATAACGGCATTTACTGCATTGCATATATCATCATCAGAAACACCGACGGCAATGATATTGTGCGAGTCATGCGCTACGCAGGATGCAATCGCGCCTTTCTTCAGTCCGAAATTTTTAATGAATGCAACGGCGGGTTTTCCGTTTTTGTATCTTTCAACAACTGCAAGTTTCAGAACATCATTTACCGGATCAGACACAAGTTTCCCGTCAGCTGACTTTGCCGGAAGGTGAAGCTCTTTTGTAATAAGCTGACCTTCAAGAGCTTCAATTACTCGAATCTCATTTTTTGATGCTTTGATCTCAAAGTCATTCGCATTTTTCAAAGAAGTGTTGAAATGATTTATTATCTTTTCCTCAACGCTGTTTATAAGCGACTTTCCGCTATCTGCCGTAAGAACACCGTTAATATAAGTTTTACTTACTTTGAATTCTTTTAAATTGTTCACAACGATAAAATCTGCCGGATCTCCTTCTCTGAGAATTCCCACATCAAGTTTGTAATGCATTACCGGATTAATGCATGCACACATCAGAACATCAAAGACATCGTAACCGTAAGCGACTGACCTTGCTGCAATTCTGTCAATCTGTCCTGTTACAAGATCATTCGGATGCTTGTCATCGCTGCAGAACATCACTTTTCCCGGATAGTCTTTAATGAGTGAATGCAGTGCTTCATAGTTCTTAGCTGCCGAACCTTCACGTATGAGGATCTTCATTCCGTATTTGATTTTCTCAAGAGCTTCAACAAGAGTGAAGCATTCATGATCAGTTGAAATACCAGCTGAAATGTACTTCTTTGCATCTTCACCCATTAAACCCGGCGCATGCCCGTCAACAGGACGTCCGAGCTCCGCAGCAATTTTAATTTTTTGCATTACCACCGGATCATTGAACAGAACTCCGGGATAATTCATCATTTCGCTGAGGTAATGAAGTCCGTCAGTAATAAAGAGTTCACGTATATCATCGGGAGTGATCTCTGCTCCGGCTGTTTCGAAAGAAGTGGCAGGCACACAGGAAGGCGCTCCGAAATAAAATTTGAACGGAACCTTCTTACCGTTCTCTATCATATATCTTACTCCTTCTATACCCAGAACATTACCGATCTCATGCGGATCTGAAACCGTTGCAACTGTTCCGTGAACCACTGCAAGCCGTGCGAACTCTGATGGGATGAGCATTGAGCTTTCCACATGAACGTGTGAATCCACGAAACCCGGAAGAATATAATTATCATAATTGTTCTCATTTTTTTCTATCCGGAGTATCTTAGAATTTTCAACTGTAACTGTTCCCGGAAAGATCTTTCTGTTAATCACATCGACTATATTTCCCGAAACACTGAATGATACGCTGCTCATAATATTATTTTTGTTTTGGTTTTTTCAAAGGAGGTTTATGTTCAAGTGTTTCAGAATCCCATCCTGCAAGATTAAATCCTGCTTTATAGGAACTCTCACAGAAATCAAGCAGTGTTGATTCGGGATCATCCTGACTGCGGACATACTCATAAGGAAGAATGAATTCACTTTTTTCAAATGACCACTTCGCCTCTGCAGGTTTAAGTATTTCGTTTTCAAGTCCTTCGGGTTTTGGATGTGTATATGCAAAGAAAACAGCTTCCGGCGAGGCATCGCTTCCTGTCCAGAAGCCAATGGTTGTATGTTCGGCGTCCATTGCAACCCTGTAAATCAGGTCATGTTCAGGAACGGGCTTTAAGAATTTCCCGGAAAAAAAAGAAACTGCAAGATCGAAACTTCCCCAGTAGAAGCAGACGGGAGTCTGCTTGCCTGAAAACTTACTCCGGAATTTATTGAAAATATTTCCTATCACTATGAGCAATTGCCACCATCGGTGGACGAGCTCATTATTATATGTCTTGTGTTCTTCATCGGTATCCATCTTTACCGGAGTATCCATTTCAACTGACATTGGGTTAATATTTATTTTTACATCAAGTTGATTTATAGCATTAAGAGTTTCTTTATAAAAAGCAGCAACACTTTTATTATTAAGTGAAAATGAAACTGTTTTACCGCTGCTTGCTTTGAAATATATATGATGATCAATGAAATCGAATTCAATATCCAGTAAGCCGGAGTCAACCGGCATCCCTAATGATGATATACCTCTGGAAGTAACAGTCAGCGGAACCTGCGCCCATTCAGTCTGCATTGGCATTAATCCAAGCCGGATCTTTCCGATTATCTGAGTAAAGAGATGCACCGTCATTTCGGATTCTCTCCAATCAGCCCATGGTAAAGGTTTCCATAATTCTTTTCTATTATTCATGATCGGTCTCCATTTATAAATGATATTATTTGTTTAATATGCTTCTGGAATAATTTATATAATCTGTATTAGGTAAAACTTTAACACCCGGCTTAATAAGCAAAATGATCTGCCCTCGGTGATATGCAGAATGTAATGATAAATGAGAAAGAATATCTTTCAGAGGTGATCTAAAACTTTCGCCTTTAGTGTTTGTATATTCAATAATTTTATCCGTATCGTTTTCGGATAGACTGCCTGTGTATTCGGTTAGTGCTGCTGCTGAATTGTTTAATGCTTCGGATATTTCAGATTTTAAAAGAGTTTGCCAGACAGAGTTTGCGTTATAAGCTGTGCCTGTGATCCTGCAGAGCCAGATTTTCTGAGCGTTTATTATGTGAGACATTAAGGATAATGCTTTTTCCGGCGGCTGATCTAAACTTAAAAGACAATCTGAAATTTCACGGTTTGCCCAGTTATCATATCTAAACAGTTTTAAAAAATATTCTTTCATGTCAATAATATTTATTATGATCTGAGATTGAATTTAATTTCCCTATTATTTTAAGAATAAAAATCATAGAAAATCTGATAATCATTCCAATCACAGTTAACTAGTTATCCAAACAGATCTTCATCACGTTCAAGCAGAAGAATAGAGTGCTGAGGGATGATAAAGTATTTTTCATTTTTGTATATAACTTCAATTGCATCTCTTTGCAGGAATATCGCGAGATCGCCGGGTTTTGCCTGTAAGGGAATGTACCGTATTTTATCCTCAGTTTTTTTCCATGACTCATCATCAGCGGCTAGAGGCATCGGGTATCCCGGTCCGGTTTTCATTACATAACCGCTCTGCACCAGTTCCTTTTCCTGAATTCCCGGAGGAAGATACAATCCTGTGTTTGTTTTTTCCGACGGAGATTTTGATTTAATAAGAATCTTGTCTCCGACCACAATTAATTTATCCAGTTTGTTTTCTGATTGAATAATCATTGTACTAAAAATTTAAGAATGAAATTTTTCTTCCTGATACCGAAGACAATTTATGTATATTTAAATCAGTCTGATATGATTTGAAAATATCCAGCCTTTATTGTCCTTCCATGCTTCTATTCTGTAAGAACCTTTTTCATCGCTGTCCCATATACAGTCAAGTCCTGTCAGTTCATCTGCGCAATTTCCGTTATGTATAAGCCGTATCTTTGCATCGGACGGCAGGAAAGTTCTGAATATAACTTTTTTGTTTTTGCTTTTATCGAAAATAATTTCATCACCCATGGTATAATTTACTCCGTCATATTCAGCAACAAACCTGAATCCTTTTCCCGGTCCGTAATAGTTATTGACAATAAAACTTCTTCCTTTTCCAAGAGCATCAATGACCTGTCTTTTATCCGGTTCAAAATTTAAATCATTACTTTTTTCAAACTCCGTATCGACCAGAACATGTGTCCTTATGGATTTAAATAATATCTTATATGCAAAGATCTCAAACTCAAACCCCATTATGTTGTGCTTGTGAGCGTGAGCATCTATGCCGCCTATAGCCACAACTTTTCTTTTTTTATTCAGTTCATCCCATTTTTTCAAAGTAATTTCAGGGGGAGCAATAATTGATTTAAGCGGATGGAGAAATCTCTGAAGCTTGTTCGATTCATTAAGACCTTCTGCCCATTCGCTCATATGATTCCAGATCTCGATCCCCGTAAAGTCTTCAGATTCCCAGGCAGTCCATGGATATGGCGGATGTTCCGGAAGATGATTTCTCCTCTCATGAGGATGAGCTAGAAATCCAATTCCTCCTTTCTTTTTAATTTCACTTACATATTCTACAGCCGATAGCCTGTTGCCAAGATCACCGTCCTGGAGCTTCTCAAATGTACCGGTAACTTTATCCATACCGAAAACAAGATAATGATTTTTGTTTTTCAAATCATTTACTTCGTATCCGACGATCAGCATTGTATTGCCGTACCATTTTTCATATCCCTTATCTTTTGCTTTAAGCGTATTATGATCAGTAAGTATTATGAAATCAAGACCGGTATCTTCAGCATGGCGGGCAATTTCATCTACAGTACCTGAACCATCTGAAAATTTTGAATGTATATGAATAGAACCCGAATATTCAAACATAACTATGATATATTGATTGAATGAAAACTATAAACTCTTTTTAAAATATTATTAAATGAAAAATGAAGACTATTAATTCCTTATTCTCAAAATTACACACGATGAGAAATTGTTCAGATAAAAAAAATAATCATAACTTCTATTTCATCATTTAATCTCGGTAAAACTCAATGATGCCCAAATAAAATATTAAGTATCCAGATTACCAGTAGAATCAGAATTGACGCCAATAAAGTTTTTTGGTTAAATTTAAGTGACAATTTATAATTATAAAGGCTCAGTACAAAAATACTCAAACTAAAGATTCCTAAAAATGAAAAGAAAATTACTGAAGAAGGATTGTAATAAACGCTTTTAACAAAATTCAGATTAATAAATTCATGGAAAGCATGAGACATTCCGCAGAACGGACACGGAATACCAAACACATTCAGCATAATGCATGCGCTTTCATTTCTGAATACAGATGGAAATATGAGCTTAAGAAGATCAAGAGGATAGAATACTACTGTGATAAGTCCGAAACAAAAGAACCCGAGCAATATCCATCTTATATTCCGGGCTTCTTTTAAGGATACTTTTTCTAAAGTCAGAAATCTCAAATCTTCGGAATATTTTTCTTATTCAAATAAGACACGCCGAGAATTGCACCTATTGAACCGAACAGCGGATAAAGTATAATGTTACTGATAAACGAAAACAATGTAATAGTAGGCGAAAATCCGTGTTCATTATACTCATTCGAAAACTTATCCAGATACTGAGACATTTCAGGAGGCATCTGAAAACCAATGTCATCAAATGTTTTCATAATTTCAATCATCGGATTAGTTTCTGAGAAAAGGCTCAGTAAAAGCCCGAAGCCCGTTACGAATATTGCAGATAATATTCCGCACAATATTCCTATCATGCCCCCGTCTTTTGTGGTCAAAGGCATTCCCGTGGCCTGAAGCTGTTTCCAGTAAGTATAGACTCCGGCATATCCGCCGAGAATTATCCCTGCGCAGCAGAAGACATTAATTAAATTTAAGACCGGAAACACTGCGATAAGCGTCATTACTGCAGTTCCGTATATTATAGGGGTGATCCTGTTAGGAGAATTCATTTATTATTATGTGCTGACTTTATTTCTTAAAAAATCATGAACTTCACTGAAAAATTTTACAAAACCCGGGATAAGATAAAAGGGAAGTATAAAACCTATTATAAAACCTGTTACGGATCTTGAATAAAATGTATTAGCTGAAATACCTGCGCTGTCTAAAACTACGTCAAAAAATAAAATTATAACTGCTGAAATAAGAATCCATACAGCAGGCGTATTGGTATTGTTCAGGCTGTATTTTATGGGATAAAATGCAGTTCCGATAAAAAATCCGGTATAAATTAAAGTGCATCTTGAGCAGACTCCGAGTTTGTGATCAAGCAAATGGAAAGATCTTTCATCCTGCTGGTGGCAAACTTTTGAAAAAAACAAATATATAAATGACGATATTTTTTCAGGGATTCCTCCTGAATCCATTAATACGGGAACCAGTAAAATCAAAACAAGCCAGATCAGGCTTAGAGATAAAATAGCAAAGTATACTTTTTTAGAAACATCGGTTTCAGACAAACTCTTTTCGTGAATTTCGGGCATAGTTCAAAATATTACAATAACTTGAATAAATCAATTAGATTATTTACTATTTTATAAATTAACTTGATACACGACATTTTTTTTTGCAGAATTGCAAAGACTGTTATACGAAGTTTTTCAAAGAAAAAATATATATATAAGTTTTGATTCTTTGAATTTCTGCGTAAAATAATTTTATCGTGAACAAATAAATATTAATTAAAAAAAACTATACCTGTATAGTTGACAATAAGTGCAACTAATTGGAAATAGAACAAAAAAAATCTTATGAATAAATTTAAATCTTTAACTTTGATCTTCCTCACATCAGTTTTACTTTTTTCGTGCGGAAGAAAGAAAGTTACAACTGAGAGTACAAGCAACAACAATAATTCAGCTTTTCCTATAACAGAACTAATTCCTGCAGAAACACAATCTGCAGAAGAGGGAGACTGGATCATAAGGCATGTGATGTCAGACGCGGAGAAAATAAATCCGATCGTTACAAATGATGCGACCGCTTCGGCAATAACACTTTATATTTTTGAGAATCTTCTTGAGATTGACAGAGTGACTTATGAATTAACGCCGCTCATTGCGAAATCAATGCCGGTTGTAAGTGATGATCATCTTTCATACACATTTGACCTTAAGGAGAATGTTACTTTTTCCGATGGTGTGCCTTTAACAGGGGAAGATATTATTTTCACAGTAAAGGTGATCAAAAATCCATTTACGGATGCGCAGGCACTGAGAAATTATTTCATTGATGTAAAAAGTGTTGAACTTGTCGACGGTAACAAATACAAGGTTAGATTTAACATGTCAAGACCTTATTTCAGGGCAATTTACTCGATAGGTGATATGGAGATCATACCGAAACACATACTTGATAAGAATAATGAAAACGGGAAATTCAGCTGGGAGGATATCGAAGCCGCACAAAAGACTTTTGATGCAAAAAAATTTCCGGAAATGCAGAAGTATGCCGATTTTATTAATACTGAAGAGGTTTCCAGAGATGCGAAATATGTAATAGGCAGTGGTCCTTATGTTTTGGATAAATGGATCACCGGACAATCCGTTACACTGAAGAGAAATGTGAACTACTGGAACAGGAAGGAACTGGCTAACTACCCAAACAGGATTATTTTTAAAACAATAAAAGATCAGAATGCAGCAGTAGTAGCAGCTAAAAATAAAGAAATCGATGAAATGCAGGTCTATCAGCCGACTGATTTTGTAGAAAATATAAAAAATCCGGAACAGTTCAGTTTAAAAAAAGCTTTGGTAATAGAACCATCATATAATTATATAGCATGGAATAATAAGAGTCCTTTGTTTTCAGATAAAAAAGTAAGATGGGCAATGAGTTATGCAATTAACAGAAAAGACATTATTGAAAAGATAGTTTACGGAATGGCAACTCCGATCCAGTCCCATATATTTTTAAAGAGCAGGTTTCTGAATGCAGATCTTCCGGAAATCCCTTATGATATACAGAAATCGAAGCAACTTCTTGCAGAGTCAGGCTGGAAAGATTCAGACGGGGACGGAATCCTTGATAAAGTAATAGACGGGAAAAAGACTGACTTCAGGTTTACATTCACAAACAATACAAATCCAAAGAGAAAAAAAGTAATACTTATACTGATCGAACAGCTGAAACAGATAGGTATTGAAGCAAATATACAGGAATATGAATGGTCTGTCTTTCTGGATAAGATTAAAAAGCATAATTTTGATGCATGCTTCGCGGGCTGGCAGCTTTCAGTAACTCCCGATGATCCGTTTCAGATCTGGCATTCTTCGCAATCCGAAGGAGAAGGAAGCAATTATATAAGCTTTATCAATCCTGAGAGCGACAGATTGCTTGAAGAAAACAGAACTGAATTCGATGATATTAAAAGAAAGGAAATACTGAACAAGTGGCAGAAGATACTTTATGAAGAACAGCCGATAACTTTTTTATGGAGTGAGCCTGTCAGATATCTTTACAGTGACAGATATAAAAATGCCAGGTGGTATGCATATCCGGATTCTCCTTTGCTGAATGAATGGTGGGTACCGACTTCAAGACAGCTTTATAAAGACTGACAGATCATGACATGAAATTTGAAAATCTTCTTTAACGGATTTTTTATTGATGAAATAATAATTACTTTGTACCGGAATTGAAAATCAGCAAAATGAGAAATCTTTAAGGAAAAAGATATTTCAAACAAGTGTAATTTCAAAAATTCAATCTGTATGCAGTGCAATTTATAAAAACCAGTTGTCACCCGGAAAAGGTAGAAAATTTAAAGTAAATTTTTCAAATCAGTTATAGTAAATTACAGTTGAAATTAATAATATAGTTTAGCATATTCGCAAAAAGCAATCAACCATATTATAAAAATTTAATTTATCGGCGCTATGATTAAAGTTAACATTACTGCCAGGCATTTCAAGGCTCATGAAACTCTTCTTGAATATGTCAAGGCAGAGATAGAAACTCTGGAAAAGTACAATGAAGAAATTCTGCATGCAGATGTAATTCTTTCATTTGAAAAAGCGGTAAACAGCGTTAAAAACTGCGAGATTATTTTAAAGTTAAATGACAGAATGCTCACCTCAAAAGAAAGTACTGATGATTTTACAAAGTCAATAGATAAGGCAATTGACAAACTGGAATCACAGATCATGAAAATTAAGAACAAACATAAAGCAGAAAAAAAGGATTTGAAAAAAGAGATAATAAAAACCATTTAATTATTGTCTAAGAAGTTTGAAAATATAAAAGAACTGAAAAAGAATACTATATCTGTCCGGTTCTTTTATACAGAGTGTAAAGAAAGGTTCAAGCTTGAAAAGGTAACTCAGGCTGAAATAAATCCGGATAAGATAATTACAGAAAAAGACATTCACAGACCCGGGCTTGCATTAGCAGGGTATGTAAAACTCTTTACATTTAACCGTGTACAGGTATTCGGAAATACCGAGATAAGATACCTTGAGCAGTTCAATTCAGATGAAAAGATAAACATACTTGAAAGATTTTTTTCATTTGATGTACCCTGTGTGATAGTTACAAACGGTAATAAAATACCTGAAGAGCTCATTAATATAGCAGAAGAGAAAAATGTTCCCGTTTTCAAAACTCCGTACCCGACCACCCGGTTCTCCTATTTCATATGTGATTTTTTAGATGATCAGTTTTCCACGCAGATGATCATTCACGGTTCATTTGTGGATGTATACGGAGTCGGGCTTCTTTTCTCGGGCAAATCCGGGATTGGAAAAAGTGAAATAGCTCTTGACCTGATAGAGCGCGGACACAGGCTTGTTGCAGATGATGTTGTGGTAGTGACAAAGAAAGGTGAAGGAGTGCTTATGGGATCCGGGACTGCAATTTCAAAGCATATAATGGAGATACGGGGACTTGGCATCATTGACGTAAAAACGATATTCGGAATACGTTCCATCAGATTTCAAAAGAGAGTTGAGGTCATAGTCGAGCTTGAAGACTGGGACAGGGATAAGGCATATGACAGAACCGGACTGGATAACTCAACCATTGCCATACTTGGGGTGGATGTAGAGCTGATCAAACTTCCAATCTTTCCCGGTAAGAATATAACTGTGATAGCTGAAGTCATAGCATTGAACTATTTATGTAAGCATTACGGTTACAATGCAGCCGAAGAATTTAAAAAGCGTCTGTCGGAAAAAATAAACGCAAAGTCAAAAATGTCGGCATCCAAGTCTAACGATGACAGACTGGAAAGAACCACTGAATATTTCGAACATGATTTTGAATAGAAAATCCATAACAAAAAACCCTCGACTTAGTATAATAAATAAAAGATCATTAAATTTAAAAAAACACTAAGATGAAAAGGATAACATTTTTTTCAATTACTATTCTTTTTTCAGGACTTATTATAGTTTCATCCTGCGGCAGAAAAAAAGAAGAAGTGACAAAGACAAAAGAAACTAACGATTTAAAAATAACTGAGCTTACTCCTGAAGATACGAAAGAGGCAGTTACGGGTGACTGGGTAATCCGGCAGGAGATGTCAGATGCTGAAAAATTAAATCCTACAGTGACAAATGATGCTGCTGCACAGGGAATTTATATTTATATTTTCGAACCTCTACTTGATATTGACAGAGTTACATATGAATTAAAACCAATCATTGCTAAGGCGCCGCCTGTCATAAGTGATGATCATTTATCATACATTTTTGACTTAAGAGAAGACATTACATTTTCAGATGGTAAACCGCTTACAGGTGAAGATGTAATCTTTACAATTAAGACTATTAAGAATCCTTTTACCGATGCGCAGGCATTAAGAAATTATTTTAATGATGTCAAAAGTGCTGAGCTTGTTGATGGAAATAAATATAAAGTTAAAATTAATATGTCCAAGCCATATTTCAGAGCTGTATATTCAATCGGAGCAACAGCTATCACACCAAAACATATTCTGGATAAAGACGGAATGAACGACAAATTTAGCTGGGATGAAATAGATGCTGCAAGTAAGAGTCTTGATCCTCTGAAATTTCCTGAATTGCAGAAATATGCGGAATTCCTGAATTCGCAGGAGGTATCCCGCGACCCTAAATATGTAGTGGGCAGCGGACCGTATATACTTGATAACTGGATTACAGGTCAGTCTGTGACTTTAAAAAGAAATGATAATTACTGGAATAAAAAAGAAATCCCTAATTTTCCTGCAAAATTAGTCTTCAAAACAATTCAGGATCAGAATGCAGCAATAGTTGCTGCAAAGAATAAAGAAGTGGATCAAATGTTTGTAATTCAACCGGTTGATTTTGTAGAAAATGTAAAAGATCCGGGCAAGTTTAATTTAAAAAAAGCATTGGTTACGGAACCGGGTTACGTTTACATTGCCTGGAACAATAAGAATCCTCTCTTTGCAGATAAGAAAGTAAGATGGGCGTTAAGTCACGGCATTGACAGACAATCAATAATTGATAAAATTATTTACGGAATGGGAACACCAGTAAGTACTCCGGTATTCATAAAAAGTAAATATTACAACACTGATTTACCTGAAGTAAAATATGATCCGGAAGAATCTAAAAGATTATTGGCAGAGGCAGGATGGAAAGATACTGACGGAGACGGAGTATTGGATAAAGTGATTAACGGAAAGAAAACTGATTTCAAGTTTACATTCATGAATAATAATAATCCGAAGAGAAAAAAAGTAATGTTGATTGTCATTGAACAGCTAAAGCAGCTTGGGATTCAGGCTGATTTACAGGATTATGAATGGTCAGTATTTCTGGATAAGACAAAGAAGCATCAGTTCGATGCATGCTATGCAGCATGGCAGCTTGGAGTGACACCGGAAGATCCTTATCAGATCTGGCATTCCTCACAGGCTGAAGGTGAAGGAAGTAATTCGATCAGCTATAAAAATCCTGAAAGTGACAGGTTACTTGAAGAAAACAGGACATTATTTGATGAAGCTCAGAGAGTGGAATTACTTAAGAAATGGCAGAAGTTAATTTACGATGATCAGCCAACTACTTTCCTATGGGTAGAACCATCGAGATATCTTTACAGCGACAGATACAGGAATACCAGATGGTATGCATATCCGGATTCTCCTTTATTGAATGAATGGTGGACACCCACTTCTGATCAGCGATACAGAAACTAACTATATACTTTACCTGCTGCTGAATTTCAGGCAGCAGGTATTTTTTAATCATATAAATCTTGTAATCTTAT
>CAZLOL010000058.1:11925-16634 GCA_964561045.1 uncultured Ignavibacteriaceae bacterium
AATCTTATAAATCTTATAAATCTTATAAATACATAATGACCCAGTATGTAATCAAGAGAATACTGCTTTTCATTCCGACACTTATCATAATTACAATGATAACATTTCTGATATGCCGGCTTGCCCCGGGTGATCCGACAGAAATGAAGCTCGGTCAGACTCAGGAAGCACAGAAGACTGATGCTAAAAATCAGATGACCGAACAGGCAAAGGAATTTTATAAAAAGAAATTCGGACTTGATAAGCCGTTGCCCATGCAATATGTAATCTGGATGGGAAATATGCTTCAGGGAGATTTCGGAAATTCCTTTAAAGATAACAGACCGGTTTTAGATAAAATAATTGAAAGGCTTCCCGTATCTGTAACTATTAGTTTACTTTCATTCCTTTTGATCTATTCAATTGCAATTCCAATAGGAATATACAGCGCAGCAAGGCAATACTCGCTTATTGACCGGACCACTACAGTAATTTTATTTATCCTCTATTCATTACCCAATTTCTGGGTTGCTACATTGGCAATTGTATTTTTGTGTAACATAGAATATATAAAGATATTTCCGACTTCAGGAATTCGCTCTGAACAATTTGATACTTTGAGTTTTACAGGAAAAGCTTCAGATTATTTTATGCATTTATTTCTGCCGGTTGTGATTACCAGTCTCTCAAGTTTTGCTTTTCTTTCAAGACAGATGAGAAGCTCAATGCTTGAAGTGATAAGACAGGATTATATAAGAACAGCAAGGTCAAAAGGTCTGTCCGAAAAGAAAGTTATCATGAAACATGCTTTAAGAAACTCATTAATACCTATCATAACATTAGTCGGGGGTTTACTGCCTGCAATGGTAGGAGGGAGTATAATTGTAGAAACAATATTTTCAATTCCGGGAATAGGGCAGCTTGCTTTCCAGGCGATATTAGACAGGGATTATCCATTAATAATGGCAGAGCTTGTAATAGCTTCTTCATTAACAGTTATAGGCGTATTATTAGTTGACATATTGTATTCTTTTGTAGATCCAAGAATTGCATTCACAAAAAAAGCAGCATAAAAATATATGAAAGATAAAGATTTTTTAGAAAAAGTAGATCAGGAAAGAATTACAAATGTAGAGCCAAACGGCTTGACGGAATCTCAGATTGAATCCCAGAAAGCAGTTGGGGTGAGCTACTGGTCTTTGGTAAAGCATCAGTTCAAAAAAAATAAATTAGCAATGATATCTTTGTATATCGTTATTTTTTTAGTTGCTTTGGCTTTAGTAGCGGATTTCCTTGCTAACAGCAAGCCTTTGTATGTAGTGTATAAGAGTGAAACATATTTCCCTGTCATCAAAGATTATTTAAATGATATAGGAATAAGCAAGTGGAATCCTGAATTAATAAACATCAAATGGAAAGAATTAGATAATGAGAACAAACTGGAAAGCGTAATTTGGCCTCCTGTTCCATACGGATCAAGAGAAATAGATCTTGGAAATGTTTATTCACCGCCGGGAGGTGACCATTACATTGGAACAGACGGAATCGGAAGGGATCTTCTGGCTGGTTTGATTCACGGTTCAAGAATATCACTATCGGTCGGTTTTGTGGCAGCCGGAATAGCTATATTAATTGGAATTGCATTAGGAGCTTTAGCCGGATTTTTCGGAGGAAAAGTGGATCTGCTGATAATGCGGTTTGTAGAGATCATGATGACATTTCCATTATTCTTTTTAATTATAACCATTGTTGCTATTTACGGATCAAGCATATGGTACATCATGTTAGCAATAGGATTAACAGGCTGGACCACGGACTGTAAGCTTATAAGAGGCGAAGTTCTTAAAGTAAGAAATATGGAGTATATAACTGCGGCAAATTCTATCGGATTTCCCAGCAAACAAATAATCTTCAGGCATGTATTACCAAATGCCATCGCACCAGTTCTTGTTTCAGGCGCATTTGCAATTGCCGGAGCTATTCTTACTGAAGCTGCTTTGAGTTTTCTCGGATTTGGAGTAGCCGCAACAACAGTCACCTGGGGCTCACTGCTTAATGAAGCCAGAGGCGCATCTAATGCCTGGTGGCTGGCTATTTTTCCCGGATTAATGATATTTATTGCAGTAGTATCTTATAACTTAATTGGTGAAGGTTTAAGAGATGCTTTAGACCCACGATTAAGAGATTGATTTTAACAATATGGTTTTTAATATTTGCAAAAAGTTTTAACAAACACTTAAAATTAAAAAAACTCAGGAGGTAATACAATATGGTTTGGACATTAGAATTGGCGTCGTATCTTGATGATGCACCATGGCCGGCTAATAAGTTCGAGTTGATAGATTATGCTGTCAGAACAGGGGCGCCGAAAGAAGTAATTAATAATTTAAATGAA
The DNA here is from genome assembly GCA_964561045.1 of uncultured Ignavibacteriaceae bacterium. Classification (GTDB taxonomy): domain Bacteria; phylum Bacteroidota; class Ignavibacteria; order Tepidaquicellales; family Tepidaquicellaceae; genus JAGPCH01. The sequence goes on from CAZLOL010000058.1 coordinate 14,300, forward strand.
ATGGAAGATACAGAAGAACCTTTTGAAAGCATAGAAGAAATCTGGCTTGATTACCCGACTGATGAAGACTTTTTTTATGATGAAGAAAGCAAGGATTTTTAATACATTTCGTTTTACATTTTAACCCAATAATTTTATAATTATTGGGTTTTTTTATATTTAGAGGTAATTTATAAAATTTGGGCAGAAAAATACTAAAATACTTTTTAAAATTTGCTTTTGTTTTATTCGTCAGCACTCCCTTGTTTTCACAGGTCAGTGTAGAAAATAAGGTATTTGAAATTGATGAAATTAACATAAAATTTTCCGGGATAAAATCTTTTGAAGAAAGCGATCTGAAGAATCTGCTTGCATCCAAAGAAAATAATATTTTTAGTCTTGATGAGTACCTGAAGGATGTGGAAAGATTGAAAAAATTTTATTTTGACAATGGATTTTTTGATACTGCAGTAGATACTCATCTTGTAATAAATCAAAAAGACAAAGAGATCATTTTAAATTTTATTGTAAAGCAAAAAGAAAGATATGTCTATTATGATATTGAATACAAAGGACTTGACAGTATTAATGAACCGGTAAAGCAGCTGATTCTTGAACCTCCTGAAAAATTAATTTATACAGGAGATTATTATTCTAAAGATACTTTAAAGTTAGAGGTCAGCAGAGTATTGAATATTCTCTTTAATAACGGCTATGCAACTGCAAAAGCAGATAATCCGGAAATACTGAAGTATGAAACCAACAGGAGCGATCTGAAAAACAAAGTAAATATTGTTCTTTCATTTAATCCCAAGCTAAGATATGTATTCGGATCGACAACGATTAACATAAAAAGCCAGAAGTATAATCTTTCAAAAAATGACATAGCAAGAGAGCTGACATATTCCGACAATGAGATCTATGATAAGGCAAAAGTGGTTGAAAGTGAACTGAATCTGGGAAAGATCACTATTCTTGATAATCCGAGAATTGTCGTTGATAAAGTAGACAGTCTGAATAAAAAAATTTATTTCGTAATCAATGCAGTGATCGGAAATAAATATGACCTTACACCGGAGCTCTTCGGATATTACATACAGAATTATTTTTATATTGGTGTCGGACTTGCCTTTTCGGATAATTATTTCTTTGGCGGAGGCAGGCAGCTGACTACAAGAGCAAGATTCTATTTTAATTCACTGGAAAATAACAGACTGGTATTCGAAAATCTTCTGTTCCAGCCATATCTCTTCAATAACAGAAAGATCTCCGGAAACTGGAATTTCGGTGTGGAATACAGACTGGATCAAACATCGAATGTTACACAGATCAAAAACAATTTTGGTATGTCTTATGAGCTTCCTGATTATACTTTTATCAACAGGATAAACGCAAGATGGGATACTCAGAATCAGCGGATAATACTTAAAGAAGATATAGTTCAGGATTCTGTTGTTCTCTTTGAAAAATTTGACGTGAATTTTTTTCAGTCTCTTTTAGGTCTGACTTTAATTCATAACACTGTGAACAATATCCAGTTTCCATCAAAAGGAAATTTTCAGTCATTTGATTTTGCTGAGACAGGGCTGCTGGGTAATCTGGCACAGAAGCTCTTTAATACGCAGACACTGAATTATTTCCAGTTTACAAATTTTAATTCCGCTTATTTAAATCTGACAAAAAGCGATATTAACGTCGCTTCAGTTCTTGCCGGAAAAATATTGACAGGTATTATAATAGAATATGGAAAGAATGCTTTCTTTGTCAACGGTTTTGAAGTAAGCTCTTCTTTCGTTCCTACAGAAACAAAATATCTTTGCGGAGGAAGTTCAAGCATAAGAGGCTGGGGAGCAAGGCAGCTCGGAATTGTTGCGGATAAGAATATCGGGGGAAATTTTATATTAGAGAATTCCGTAGAACACAGGGTAAGACCTTTTCTTGAATCAGAAAATACATACATCAAAGATCTCGGTTTCGCCACTTTTGTTGATTTTGGAAATGTGTGGACGGAAATAAGCAAGTTTAAGTTTAATGAACTGGCTCTTGCAGCAGGCGGCGGGATCAGGTATTATACTATTATCGGCGCGATAAGGTTTGATGTGGGATTCAAGATATATGATCCTCAGCCGGGAACGGAAGGCGGATCGAACTGGATATTCGGTACAGGCTGTAATTTTCCTAATAAATATACTTTTCAGTTTGGAATAGGGAATACATTCTGATTCAATTACGAGTTACGAGTTACAAGTTACGAGTTACAAGTTACAAGTTACAAGTTACGAGTTACAAGTTACAAGTTACGAGTTTAAGAGTTTAGAGTGTAAGAGTTTAGAGTTAAGAGTTAACTTAAAGTTTT
>CAZLOL010000059.1:0-16589 GCA_964561045.1 uncultured Ignavibacteriaceae bacterium
TCCAAAACAAAAATTCCAAATAAATTTGAATTTCATTTAACATCAGTGTATCCAGATAATGCATGGTCTATGTTTTGAAAATAAAAACTCTTAAAACGACGGGAAAAACTTCCGAAGTCTTTATGAAGTTTGATGCTACTTTTTAGTCTGATAAAAGACTTCTTAAGTTTATACTAATACCTACGAGTTATACAGGTGGAACAGAGAAGCAGAGTTTGATTTATCTGCTTGTTCACTATTTTTCTCTGTGTCTCTGCTTCCCGGGATTAATTCATAAGGACTTTAATTAATAAAAAAGTTTCCTGACAGCATTGCTTATAATTATGTTTAATGTCTTACAATTGAATAATTAACTTTCATTTTGTAATTTAGAAAAATTAATTTTGATTCAATTTTATAATATTAATTTCATTTTAAATATTCTTAAACCTCATGAAAATTAATTTATTAATACTAATTTTAATTTTCTTAAATTCAATGAATCTTAAATCACAGACATTTTATTCGGATCCGTTTGCACATACATTTTCAATAGTTGCACGGGATCCCGTAACAGGAGAAATGGGTGTAGCTGTTCAGTCGCACTGGTTCTCTGTCGGATCTATTGTCGGCTGGGGCGAGGCGGGAGTGGGAGTTGTTGCGACACAGTCTTTTGTGAATCCCTCTTTCGGCATTCGCGGACTTGAACTACTTAAGGCAGGTAAATCTCCGCAGGAAGCAGTGGACGAACTCATCGTATCAGACGAAGGCAAAGATGTAAGACAGCTTGCAATTCTTGATTCAAAAGGGAGAAGCGCGTCTTATACGGGCAAGAACTGCATTCAGTATGCGGGAAATATTGCCTCGGAAAATTATTCCGCTCAGGCGAATATGATGCTTACGGAAAATGTCTGGCCTGCAATGTCAGAAGCTTTTAAAAATTCTACGGGACCTCTTGCCGAAAGAATGATCACAGCGCTTGAAGCCGGACAGAATGCAGGTGGAGACATAAGAGGAAAGCAGTCTGCATCTTTATTAATTGTCAAAGGTGTAATTTCAGACAAGCCGTGGGAAGATAAGATGTTTGACCTTCGTGTAGATGATAACCCTGAACCTGTCGCGGAGCTAAAGCGTCTGCTGAAAGTTTACAGGGCTTATGAACACATGAATAACGGTGATCTTGCTATTGAGAAAAATGACATGAAGCTTGCGATGAATGAATACTCCGCTGCAGAGGAAATGTTTCCGGATAATCTGGAAATGAAATTCTGGCATGCAGTTACACTTGTCAACAATAACAGTCTTGATGAATCGCTTCCGATCTTCAGAGATGTATTTTCAAAAGATGATAACTGGAGAATACTCTTTGAAAGATTACCGGCAGCTGGATTGGTGAAACTTGATGATAAGGACATGAAAAAATTACGGATATGAAATAATTAACACGGGTAATTTTAGAAAATTTTAAATTTAATTATGATCACAAAGAAAACTATTTTAAAATATATTTCTTCGGGACTTTTTATTTTGCTTTTTATTATTCCTGTTAATAAGTGTCACAGTGAGATTAATGACGGTATATCAGGCAGATATATTAATGTAACTTTTCTGGACCAGCTTCCGGATCAGATTCCGGGATCAATTCCGGTGTATTGTCTTGAGATAAATTTCACCGGAACAGACAGCGCTGAGGTCTATAATGGTTTTGAAGAATATAAACTTGCATACAGAAAGGAAGGCGATTATAATGTATTTGTAAATGCTGTGCAGGGAAAATATCTCCCATTTAAGATAAATGAAGACGGAAATTTAATATTAGCAGACAGTATCTGGACCGGAGTTAAATCTGCATCATCATTCAAAAAAATTAGTGAAGATGATAATTCAGACAATCAAAAATGGTTATTCGAAAAATATCTGAATGAGAAGATGATTTCTGGAGATTATCAATTGTTTGATAATAATAATAATCCCGGACAGGTTGTAAAATTTAAATCAGACGGAAGCGTTGAAGGTCTGAGGAATTACATATCATATTCAGTATGCTTTGCCGGAGATTGTACAGGGGAGACTTCTCCAGTTTCAAATACTGTTTCATTTAAATCAAGTTCTGATGAATCTGTTACTTTTTCTTTCAGGTATGACAGAAAAAATAATTCTGTTGTCTTTTATGATATCTCACAACCGGTTGCTGACATAAAAGGCGAAAGGAAAATACTGGATGTAAGCTTTGAACTGAGAAAGTAAAAAATATTTACAGAAATAAAATCATTTAATGATAAAGAGATATAAACATTTTATATTTCCCCTGTTTTAATCTGTAACGGAATTTATCATCATACAAATGTGAGCATCTTTCTTAATGATTTTTACAAATAACACCGAAAGTACTTTCCATTCAGAAACTGAAAAATATTACTTGAAACATCTCCATACATTTAGTAATTTTTTCGAAATATTTTGATAAATTAAAACTCACTGATCATATGCAGTCAAAAGCTAAAAGCGTAAAAGAATATTTAGAGGAATTACCTGCTGACAGAATTGAACCAATCAAGAAGCTTCGAAATACCGTATTAAAAAATCTGCCTGAAGGATTTAAGGAAGAAATGAGTTACGGTATGATAGGATATGTTGTGCCGCATAGTATATATCCGGACGGCTACCACTGTGATCCGAAACTTCCTCTGCCTTTTGCATGCATCGCTTCACAAAAGAATTTTATTGCATTCTATCATATGGGAATATATGCAGATGCGAAATTGCTTGACTGGTTTCTGAAAGAGTATCCGAAGCACAGCAAACAAAAGCTTGATATGGGAAAAAGCTGCATCAGATTCAAGAAGTTAGATCAGATACCATATGATCTGATCGGCGAACTGATCAGCAAGATAAAAGCCAAGGACTGGATAAAGATGTATGAGACAAATTATAAGAATTCATTGAAAAAGAAATGATCAGTTTAATTTTTATCTGATTAATTTATAGCGGATATTTTATGATTTTATGAAATGGAGCAAACTTAAGAAATCAATTGAAGAAAAATTTGCGGACTCACTTGGAGGCAGGGTAAATCTGTACGCGACCCGATATACATCGGGAAGTTATTATATGGTGAGGGGCTGGATCACAATAGACGGTAAGGAGATCGCAAACTTTTCAACGCCTGACAACAATAATAAATACGGATGGAATACTCCTGATATTAATGAACGAATTCCTGAGGAAGAAAGAACTGAAGGAGCAGCAGCCGAGAAAGGAGAATTCTCAAGATGGGAATTTATGGATGCCTGCCGGGAATATCTGAATGTAAGCATAGAAAATGCACTGGTAAGTGAAAATCCTATAATCAGGTCTTTTGCAATGCTTGATAAGAGACTGGGGAAGAGAAGGTTAAAATTGATAGACTTGAACGGATTACATCCGATGATAATAAAACTGCTGGAACTCCGGCTCGAGTGTGAGAATCTGAAACCTGCAGAAAAAGATGTTCTTAAATAATCTCTTTCCATCGAGAGGAAATAAGGGAACAGAAAAAATATTAATTGTGACGTCCGTTCGGACATCAGCCCTGAAGAAACAGTTGCACTGCAGCTTCGGGTTACACCAGAAAACATTAAAGTAAGAAAACTGTATGAAAGTCCCGGCTTTAAACTTCAAAAGCATGATACATTAATATTTGAAACATGATATTCTTATCAATCCTCAACTCCCGGTTTATTCAAGTAACCAGTTATAATTTTATTTTAAACATGATTCAATATTAAATATTATAAAAAATTGAACATTGAACATTAAACCCTTTCCCCTCAAAAAAAGAATTTTAATAAGTTATATTTGTTCATTAAACAATAAATGAATTCTCTCAAAGCCTTAATCCCTTATTTAAAAAAATTCAAGAAAAAGCTTTCCTTAGGTTTTATATTCATCATTCTTTCAAATTCATCTGATGCTCTTTACCCGCTAATCATAGGTGCTGCGATAGATGATCTTACCAAAGGGACGTTAAGGCACAATCTGCTGACATATGCACTTGCAGGGATCGTGATTGTAATAGTAAGAGGATTCTTTCTATTTATGACAAGACAGTCGCTGATAATTACTTCCCGTGAGATCGAAAACGATCTGCGCTTTGATTTTTTTGCTCATCTTCAGAAGCTCTCACGGGCATTCTATAATACACGTTCTACCGGGGACATCATGGCTCACGCAACAAATGACATCAGCAATGTCCGCAATTTCGTAGGGCCGGGGATAATGTATTCCATACAGACATTTACAAGGATCGTGATAACTTTGTTTGTATTATTTTCCATTAGTCCTACAGTTACATTGCTTGCTTTAGCTCCGCTTCCGCTGATTACTTTCATTGTTTACAAAGTAGGCAAGCTTACATTCAACAGATCACTCCGCGTGTATGAAATATTTTCAGATCTGACAACAAAAGCTCAGGAGGTTTTATCCGGGATTAGAGTTGTAAAATCCTATGTAAGGGAAAAGAATGAGTCGCTTGAATTTGATAAAATATCTTTTGACTATCAGAGAAAAAATCTTTTGCTTGCGAAAGTTCAGTCGTTCTCATTTCCTATGATGTTTCTGCTGACAAGTCTATCAGTTATTATAGTAATATACTTCGGCGGGATTCAGGTAATGGAAGGAAAAATGACAATCGGTAACATTTCATCATTCCTTATTTATCTCGGACAGCTTACATGGCCGATGATAGCATTCGGATGGATAATTAATCTCGTGCAGAGAGCTGCGCCTTCTATGCAGAGATTAATGAATATAATAAATTCGAAACCGGATATTGAAGATAATAAAGATACAGAAGAGAATATTTCCGCTTCAGATCTTCAGGGAGAAATAGAATTTAAAAATGTTTCATTCAAATATCCTCTATCAGGAAGTTATGCTTTAAAAAATATTAATCTAAAGATCAGAAAAGGTTCAACGCTCGGAATCATAGGGCATACAGGTTCAGGTAAAAGCACATTAATAAACCTGATACCGAGAATTTGGGATGCAACGGAAGGAAGTATTTTCGTTGACGGTTATGATATTAGAAAGATCCCTCTGAAAACACTTCGTGAAGCGATCGGTATAGTACCGCAGGAATCATTTTTATTCTCGGATACAATTGAAAGGAACATTGCGTATTCCAGTGATACGGTCGATGAAAAGGATGTCATTGAAAATTCAAAAATAGCAGGTTTATACAAAGATGTAACACAATTTCCTCTTCAGTTCAGAACAATACTCGGTGAAAGGGGAATAACTCTCTCCGGCGGTCAGAAGCAGAGAACCTCCATCGCAAGAGCAATTTATAAAAAGCCGGAGATACTGATACTTGATGATTCCCTGTCGGCTGTTGATACCAAAACAGAAGAAGAAATACTTCAGGAACTGAAAAAGGTGATGAATAACCGTACAAGCATAATCATATCTCACAGGATCTCAACAATAAAGAATGCAAATAATATTATAGTGATGGATCAGGGTGAAATAAAAGAGGAAGGCACTCACAATGAGCTCATTGCTCTGGGCGGAATCTACAATGATATTTATGGAAAGCAGCTTCTTGAAGAAGAGATCAAAGATTTTTGATTTTAGATTTTAACAATAGAGCTTTTAAATTTCAACTTTCAACTTATAATTTTTGTCTGATCAGATAATAAATAAATCAGAAGATGATGTTTTGACAAAGAAAGTCGATCCTCGGATCATGAAGCGGCTGCTTTCTTTTTTTAAGCCTTATACGAGATACATAGTCATCGCTACCATTCTGACAATTATGATATCAGCTCTTGCAGCGCTCAGACCTCGTTTAACTCCTATCGCCATTGATGATAAAATAATGAATAAAGATTTTCAAGGTCTTCAGTTTATTATTCTGATAATGCTTGCGACCCTTGTAGTTCAGGGTTTGATACAGTACATAACTGCATATCTGACAAGCTGGATCGGACAGAAGATAATATATGATCTGCGGAAAAAAATATTCGATCATATAATGTCGCTGGACCTGAAATTCTTTGACAAGAATCCAATAGGAAGGATAGTGACAAGAGTTACGGGTGATGTGGAAGTGTTGTTTGAGGTATTCTCATCCGGACTTGTCACAGCATTCGGTGATATCTTCCTGATAATATGGATATTTTATTTTATGTTTACGCTTGATTTCAAACTCGCTGTTATGACACTTTCCATTCTTCCTGTTCTTATAATCGCTACCGGAATTTTCAGAAAAAAAGTACGGGAATCTTACAGAAGGATCAGGATATTAATTGCAAAGTTAAATTCATACATACAGGAACACATTACCGGTATCACGATTGTCCAGTATTTCTCAAAAGAGAAAAGAACTACAGATGAGTTTGAGGAAATAAACCGCGATCACACTGAGCAGAACAAGAAAAGTGTTTTCTATTATGCAGTGTTCTTTCCGATAGTTGAATTGATAGGGGCAATTTCAGTTGGGATGATAATCTGGTACGGCGGTGGGCAGGTTGTGCAGAGTGCAGTATCTATAGGTGTACTTGTTTCTTTTATACAGTTCACAGAAATGTTCTTCCGGCCGATACGGGATCTTTCTGAAAAATATAACATTCTTCAGACTGCAATGGCTTCGAGTGAAAGAATTTTTGCTTTGCTTGATGAAAAACCAATTATAACTGATCCCGATAATCCTAAGAAGCTCAATGATGTCAAAGGTAGAATTGAATTCAGGAATGTATGGTTTGCATACAATCACGATGATTATGTTCTGAAAAATGTTTCTTTCACTATTGAAGCAGGTGAGAAGGTGGCATTTGTTGGTGCGACCGGAGCAGGCAAGACAACCATAATTAATCTCCTTTCCAGATTTTATGAAATAAATAAAGGTCAGATCACAATTGACGGCATTGATATCAAAGAAGTAAGTCAGAATGAACTAAGAAGAAATATAGGCATAGTGCTACAGGATGTATTTCTGTTTTCAGGGGATATAAGATCCAATATAACGCTTAACAACTTTAACATAAATAATGAAGCAATTGAAGAAGCCGTTGAAAATGTCGGGCTGAGCAATTTTGTAAATTCACTTCCCGGCAGGCTTGATCATACGGTAAAGGAAAGAGGATCAACTTTGTCAGTCGGACAGAAGCAGCTTATTTCATTTGCAAGAGCACTTGCTTATGATCCAAAGATACTGATACTTGATGAAGCAACCTCGAGCGTTGATACAAATACTGAAATACTGATTCAGAAGGCAATTCAGATACTAATCGAAGGCAGAACTTCAATTGTCATTGCTCACAGACTTTCAACTATACAAACGTGTGACAAGATCATTGTCATGCACAAAGGAGAAGTTAAGGAAATGGGGACCCATCAGGAGCTTCTTGAAAAAGGCGGACTTTATTTCAGGCTATATCAGCTTCAGTATAAGGAGGAGAAAGTCTGATGAATTTGGAATTTGGGAATTCGGATTTGGGATTTATCTAATTTGGAATTTGGGAATTCGGATTTGGGATTAAATTGATCAGTTTCTTTGTATTTTTTATACAAATACTTTTTCAAAAAATTATTTAAAAAATAATATTTTTTTCGCAAACTATATGAAATGTGAAATTATTTAAACAGAAATTAATAATTCCAAATCCAAAAATCCCAATTTCCAAATTTAGTGTCTTTAATAACAAATTAAAGTTAAGTATTTTAAAAATCATTTAAAAAATACAAATAAAACATGTTAAGATTCAGAATTTTATTATTAATACTTTTTATTATTTCAAATTCGGGATTTGCACAGAAGAAGATCGCCTACTGTTCCAATCAGTCGGGATCAGGATATCTGCAGATCTTTATAATGAATGAAGACGGATCGGATAATAAACAGCTCACCGATCTGAGTGAAAACTGCAAAAAACCACAGTGGTCGCCTGACGGAAAACAGATAGTATTTTATACGGATGCAGGATCATGTTATCTTATTAAGGATGTTGACTCTGTATCTTCAAAGAAAGATCCTTCTTATCTTTGTTCGGGTTATAATCCTTCTTTTATGTCAGACGGTAGTCAGATTATGTTTAACGATGAATACGAACAGGTTCTCTCAATATTTGCCATTGATACTTCCGCTGGCAGCGAGCCTAATATAATTTCCGACGGGAGATATTCCAATATGCAGGCAATTACAAGCGCAGGAAATAAGATATATTATTCTGGATTTTTAAACGGATATAAATGTATAATGGTAGCTGATCTGGATGATACAACTGAGAATTCCATAACAAAAATCAGCAAGAACACAGAAGCGAATTTAGAACCTGATGTATCTTTTGATGATTCAAAAGTTACTTATGCTAGTTTTGATGACAACCTGAAAGGAACGATCAGAATATTTGAGAACGGTAAAGAATCAGCGTTAAGCAAAGGTCTGCCGAGTTCTAATGTACCGAGATTTTCACCGGACGGAAGTAAAATTGCGTTTGTCGTAATAGACGGAAGTGATGTATCTCTTTATGTAATGGGTTCGGACGGTTCAGGAAAAAACAACCTAAGTGTAAAAGGCGGAGATGTCGGAACATTTCAATGGATGGATAATGACAGGATAGTCTATGATGCCGGATCTGAAACTAAAACAGTAATAGGAATTATTAACATAGCAACAGGTGACAATAAAATTATAGCCGAAGGCGGATTTAATCTGCAGCCGGGAGTTCAGAAATAAACTAAAGACGAGAAAGTTATTTAATATATGAAAGTAACAGAGCATTTAGAAAAAGCAAGGAAACCGCTGATCAGTTTTGAGATACTTCCCCTGACAAGAGGCGGTGATATAAAGCTAATTTATAACGTCATTGATGATCTCATTAAGTATGATCCTCCCTTTATTGATGTAACTTCGCATTCTGCACAGGTACAGTATCTGGAGACTCCGGAAGGCATTAGAAAGAAGGTCAAAAGAAAACGTCCCGGAACGATAGGAATAAGCGTTGCAATAAAAAATAAATACAACATAGATACAGTACCTCATTTACTCTGTAATGGTTTTACTCGAGAAGAGACAGAGGATGCTTTGATAGAGCTGAATTATCTGGGAATTGAGAATATACTTGCCGTAAGAGGAGATGATCCCGGTTTTAAGAAACCGATTCCCCAGGGAAGAACTTCGAATATATATGCTCTTGATCTGGTAAAGCAGGTGATGGATATGAACAGGGGAAAATATCTTGAGGAGGATCTGCTCGATGCTTCTCCGACAAATTTCTGCATAGGAGTAGGCGGTTATCCTGAAAAGCATTTTGAAGCGCCGAACTTAAATACTGACGTGAAATATGTCAGGGAAAAAATAAATGCCGGCGCAGAGTATGTAGTGACACAGATGTTCTTCAATAACAAATATTATTTTGATTTTGTGAAAAAGTGCAGGGATGAAAATATTTCCGCTCCTATAATTCCGGGACTGAAAATACTGACATATAAGAAACAGCTTACAAACATACCGAAAAATTTTTATGTAGAGATCCCTGATGAACTGACATCTGAGATTCTGGCGGCAAAGCCTGAACACACAACTGATATCAGCGTTGAATGGACTGCAAAGCAGTGTGAAGAGCTTCTCAACAACGGCGCTCCTTCGCTTCACTTTTATATCATGCTGGATTCAAAACCGATCGATAAATTGTTTAAGAGACTGAAGATCTGATCCGGGTATTAAATGTAAGCGTGTCACATATTTACGTGAATCTTTTTCTCATTCAAAAATGAGACTTCCGGATTTTGCTTTCTCCGTTTAAAATTCAGATCTTTATATATACTCTTTTCGAAATGAAATTTCCGTATCCTGATGCGCGACATATTTATTGGCAGAATTGCACAGACTGTTATGAGCAGATTGTTGAAGAAATAAATTAAATAGTTTTATTATTTGATTTTCTGCGTTAAGGATCTTCGGGTTTTGAGTTAAGGAATATAGTTCTGTTCAAATTTTCCGTATACAAAAATCGAAAAGTATCTTGTTTTTGTAAACCATCGTTCATATTTTAAATTAAATGAAATTCAATAGTTATTTATTCTATAATAAGTATTTGCATCAAAAGAAATTTTTTCCGAACCGAATAAAATCTTTTGAAAATACAGACAAAAGAGAAACAAGTCGAAAGTGTATCTAAATCAGGATACACTTTTTTTTTATGCATAAAACGGTGATTAACAAGACAATCGGTAAGTTATTTAAGCCAGAAGAGGTTTTATTATCGGAAAAGTTTTACAGATTTTTAAACAGAATAAAGATAGTCGTATTTGTTCCGCAGGAATATGCTGAAAAAGTATCAGCGGCAATGTCAAAAGCCGGAGCCGGTAGAATAGGAAATTATGAAATGTGTTCATTCAGAACAATTGGTACGGGGACATTTATCCCGGGTAAAAATGCCAGACCATTTTCAGGAATAAAAAAAGCTTTGTCTCAGGTAAGCGAAATTAAGCTCGAAATGGAATGTGATCCCGAAGCTGTCAATAAAGTGATTGATGCTTTGCTTAAACACCATCCTTATGAAGAGACTGCATATGAGATATATGATTTTAAGAAAAGAGAAAACAGAGAGAAGGGCATGATAATTAATTTAAGAAAGGAAATTAGTTTTTCACAATTATTAAGAAAAATGAATAAGAGATTAGATTTTGATGGAAAGGATTTGAGTTTTAAATTCAGTAAAATTGCAGTTGTCGATACAGATGCAGATGAAAGTATTTTAGATTCGGCAAAATTAACAAACTGTGAATGCGTTTTATCCATATCAAATAGTAATTATAAATTATTTAAAATACATTAAAATATAAATGAGCGAAAATAATACAAACGGGATACCTGCTGAAGAAAAAATAAAGGAAGAAGTAACAGACAGTATAATTCCCGTATCAGAAAATGCCGAAAGCACCGGAACGGATATTGAAAAACCGGAAGAGGATATTGATTCAGGCATTGTTCATGAAAATGAAAACAATGAAGAAGAACCTGTTTCAAGATTTCAGGAATATTTCAACGAGGAAATCGAGAAGAATAATCCGAAAATGACCGGTACGCTGCTTACTTTATACGAATTAAGAAGCATTGATGAAGAACTGACAGATATAGAAGATGAGAAAGGAGATCTTCCTGATAAGATAGAAATAATAAAGAAAGAAATTGAAACTCTTGGAAAAGAACTTGACGAGAAGAAGCAATCACTTTTAAAGCTTGAAGAGGAAAAATCAAAACTCATTTCTGAAAATGATTCTTATGAAGAAAGGATAAACAAATATGATGAGCAGAAATTTGATGTAAGATCAAATAAAGAATACGATGAAATAGTAAAAACCATAGAATCATTATTCGAGGAAGTCGGAAAAAATGAAAAAAGAATTAAGGATATTATTGACATCTTTTCTAAACTAGGAACTGACGTTGAATCTCTTGAAAGCAGATCAAATGAAGCAACTGCTGAGCTGACAGAAAAGCAGTCATTGCTTGATGAACTTGACGAACAATATAAGCAGGAAGAATCCGGACTGAGAGAAAAGAGAAATGAACTGTTAACCAAAATTGATGAGTCAAGCAGACTGCTATACGAAAGAATAAATAATTCTTATAAAGGCGAAGCCACAGCTATAGTCAGAAGAGGTAACTGTTCGGGATGCTATAATTCAATTCCTCCTCAGACGGTAATAGAAATAAAATCCGCCGAAAAGCTTTATACTTGTCAGTCATGCGGAAGGATACTGATAGCAGAAGAATTATTAGCGAATAAAGAATAATTTCTTTCATGAAAGTAAAAGTTTATACCGACGGAGCATCAAGGGGAAATCCCGGTTCAGCGGCTGTGGGAATAGTAATTAAGGATGAAAGTGATAAAGTGATCAGAACATTCGGGAAATATATAGGAGAGTGCACTAATAATGTTGCTGAATATTCAGCGCTTATAGAAAGCGTAAAGCTTTTAAAGGAGCTGAATGAACAGTTTGAAGAAATAAATTTTTTTTGTGACAGCGAGCTCATAGTTAAACAGATCAGGGGAGAATACAAGATAAAGCATAAAGATCTTATAAATCTTTCGCTGAAATTCTGGAAAGAAATAAAATTGCTGAATATAAAATTCTCTATTAAACATATTCCCCGCGAAGAAAATAAGACAGCAGACAAGCTTGCTAATGAAGCTCTTGATGAAAATAAAATGAATATTGATTCAGAGGATAAAAGTTTACTTATAAATTAAATTAATATTGTTCTTTAATAAAAGATCTCTATTCCGTTACAGACAATCGCGCTGTCCCGGCTTACCGGGATGTGAGGAAAGTCCGGACTCCGCAAAAAGCAGGGATGCCGGGAGAAATTCCCGGGTTTTATGAATGCAAATTCTTAAGACAGAAAGTGTCACAGAAAAAATACCGCCCTTGAAAAAGGGTAAGGGTGAAAAGGCAGGGTAAGAGCCTACCATCCGGAAAGTAATTTCCGGGATTGACAAACCTCATCCGGAGTAAGACCATGTATAGGGAATGAAGAACTGCTCACTTCAGTATTCCCGGGGTAGGTTGCAAGAATCCATGCAGCAATGCAGGGATAAGATAAATGATTGTCATCCGCTTCGGCGGAAACAGAATCCGGCTTATTTAACGGGATAGAGATCTTTTATTAACTCATTTCCAGCATTCTTTCCAGAGGCTTCAATGCTTTTTCCATAATTCCCTTATCCATTATTATCTCTGGCTTTTTATCACGCATACATAAATAAAGTTTTTCAAGAGTATTTAATTTCATGTAAGGACATTCATTACAGTTACAGTTTGATTCCGGAGGCGCCGGGATGAATATTTTACCCGGGTTTTTAAGAAGCATCTGGTGAATGATCCCGGGCTCAGTTGCGACTATGAATTCATTTTCAGTTGAATCCGTAACGAACTTAAGCAGACCGCTTGTCGACCCTATATAGTCAGCATTATTCAGGACAGCTTCTTCACACTCGGGATGAGCGATCAAAAGCGCATCCGGATTTTCAAATTTAAGCCGCAGTATCTTTTTTTCACTGAATGTTTCGTGAACAATACATGCGCCCTGCCATAAAACCATATCACGTCCGGACTGCTTAATCACATATCTTCCGAGATTTCTGTCAGGTGCAAAAATTATTTTCTGATCAGCAGGGATCTGTTTCACTATCTTAACAGCATTTGATGAAGTGCAGATAATATCTGACAATGCTTTTACTTCCGCTGAACAGTTGATGTAGCTAATAAGTATATGATCAGGATGCTGTTGTTTGAATTTTTCCAGACGAGGTGCAGGACAGCCTTCTGCCAGTGAACATCCCGCATCTAGATCCGGAAGAAGAACAAGCTTATCAGGATTCAGTATCTTTGCTGTTTCAGCCATGAAGTGCACGCCTGCAAACACTATGATATCTGCATTTGTTTTTGCTGCCTGCTGTGAAAGCTGAAGACTGTCGCCTATAAAATCAGCAAGATCCTGTATCTCGGATTCCTGATAGTAATGTGCGAGTATTACCGCATTCATTTCCTTCTTGAGTTTTCTTATTTCAGATTCCAGATCAAGTGAAAGGTCAATTGTTTTTATACCATGGATTTTCTGCTTTGCTTCTGAGAGTTCAGCTGCTTCAGTTTTTATATTCATAATTTAATTTATTGAAAATAATAATTTTAATCGCCAATTAATAAATAATTCCTAATTCATAAAATAAGTACACAACAAAAAATCTTCTCGCAGATGTTTACAGATAAATGACCATAGGAATTCTCAGACATTATATTTATTCTAATTTATTCTAATTTATTCTGAGTAAGTCTGCGAAAAAATATTGTCGTGTACAGAGATTCATATACTGTGAATGTTGTTTGATTTACGATTGAGGTTTAAAATGAAATGCTGTAAGTTTAAGATAACTTAGAATGAAATGAACGAAATGATTAAGATAATTAAAATAGTATTTGTTTTGAGTTTTGATTTACCATTGATCACATCGGCACAGACTGTAACCTGGACAGGATATTATGACCCTGTTGTTACAATTAATAACAATGAAAATGAATTAGTAAAATATTTTGAACTTGAACAAAACTATCCTAATCCATTCAACCCAACTACTCATTTTGAATTTGGAATATCGAAATTCGAATGGGTAACTTTGAAAGTATTTGATGTTCGGGGAAAAGAAGTTGCGACTTTAGTAAATGATATAAAGCAGCCCGGAAAATATAATATCGAATTTAACGGAAGCAATCTTGCCAGTGGAGTTTATTTTTACAAACTTGAAGCAGGAAGTTTTGTGCAGACAAAACGAATGCTGCTTTTGAAATAATCTCAAATTTCCATTTCTTGAATATTAAATCCAATTTCTAAATTATCTATCATTTAAATATCTCTTGCAATAAATAATTTCTATATGGAATTTACTTAAATTAATTACAGCTTTGTTCAGAAAGATCCTTACTCCCGCAATACTTATTGTTTCCGTTGTAAGTTTTCTAACGGACATTTCAAGTGAGATGCTTTATCCGGTAATGCCGATTTATCTTAAGAGTATTGGATTTTCAATATTACTTATCGGAATACTGGAAGGTTTGGCAGAAGCAACAGCAGGGTTTAGCAAAGGTTATTTCGGAAAGATGTCTGATCTTTCCGGGAAGAGAGTTCCTTTTGTAAGAGCAGGGTATATGCTCAGTGCAATTTCAAAACCAATGATGGGTTTGTTTATTTATCCGGTCTGGATATTTTTTGCAAGAACTATCGACAGACTTGGAAAAGGTATCAGAACTTCCGCGCGGGATGCGATATTATCTGAAGAAACAACTTCTGAGAACAAAGGTAAGGTATTCGGATTTCACAGGGCAATGGATACATTCGGCGCTGTATTAGGTCCGGTATTTGCATTGATATATTTATACTATTATCCTGAAAATTACAGAACTCTTTTTTTTATTGCGTTCATTCCCGCTTTGACCGGAGTAATTTTTACTTTTATTCTTAAGGACAAATCCAGGACCTCACGGAATATAACAGGAGAAAGAAAAAAATTCTTTTCATTTCTTTCTTACTGGAAAACATCCGGCAGGGAATATAAAAAGCTTGTTACGGGATTATTTATGTTTACTCTGTTCAACAGTTCTGATATTTTTTTATTACTGATGGTCAAGAATTTAGGATTTCCGGATGATAAAGTAATATTTGTTTATATTTTTTATAACCTTGTATATGCTCTTTCTTCATTCCCTATAGGAATACTGGCAGATAAAATCGGATTTAAAAATAATTTCATCATTGGACTTATTTTGTTTGCAGTCGTATATGGAAGCATGGCTTTGGCACCGGGGATAATTTATTTGTTCCTAATATTTTTTTGTTACGGGTTATATGCATCTTCGACGGAAGGAGTTTCAAAAGCATGGATAACGAATATTTCAGATAAGAAGGATACAGCTACAGCACTGGGATTTTATTCGGGACTTAACAGTATAATGTCGCTCATTGCAAGTTCAACAGCAGGATTTTTATGGTACTCATTTGAACCGAAAGCCATGTTCATATTTTCTTCTGCAGGAACAATTATCGTAATTATATATTTTCTTTTGATTTTCAGAATAAAAGATCACTCATTTATATAATCATATTTTGAAACATAGTTTCTCCAGTCATTATCAGTTGCAAGCTTCAGATCAGACCTGATCCTGGAAAAGAAATAATGAAAATAAGCCCTGTCCAGTCTCCACTGAACTTTGTTTGTAAGTTTCTCAATAACTGAATTGAAATAAAAGCGGAGCATATTAGGAATATGTGAAAACATTATCGTCTTTAAAAGAACTTTTTTGGAATTCTCATTTTTCCTGAAAATTGTAAAACTGTCACAGTTACCCTGATTTCTGAATCTGTAATTAATATACCTTTGAGTCATTCTGGACCGCGGAATTATGTGATATGAAATTGCATCTCCTACGTAAGCAAAATTATATCCCGCCTCAAGAATCTTGATGTTCAATCCCGTTTCACCGTTACCGATGAGTTTCTCTTTTACAATATCAGGATTAAAACCCCCGCATTCGAATAATACTTTTTTCAGAATTGCCTGATGGCAGCTGTATATACCCATATCGTATGCAGCGATTATAAGCTTTTCAGGCTTCTCTATCAGACTAAGCGAGCCGTTTCTAAAATATTTGAGCAGCCACTCGGGAGGTTCAAATTCCCATTTCGGGAGAACTTTCCCTCCGGCAACTGCTATATTGAAATTCAAATCAAATACTTTCACAATATTTTTCAGCAGATCTTTATCTGCTGACATATCGTCATCCGTGAAATATAAAATTTCACCTTCGGATTGTTTGGCAGCAGTATTTCTTGCAATGTGAGCTCCCTGCCTGGGTTCAAAGATATATTTTATGGGAACATCGGTCTTTGCCTGCCATTCTTTTACGATCTGAACAGTATTATCACTTGAATTATTATCAGCTACAATTATCTCAAAATGATCTTTTGGATAGGTCTGATTGATACAGCTTTCAATTGTTAATCCAAGAATTTTTGCCCTGTTGTAAGTCGGAATTATAATTGAAACAGTTCTGAAACTGTTATTCATAAA
>CAZLOL010000060.1:0-3375 GCA_964561045.1 uncultured Ignavibacteriaceae bacterium
GTTTCAACATAATTTGAAAATCCGGCTGCATTGGTCAGTTCGCTGATATTCTGTGAAGCACCCAGGAACAGTATCGTATACGGATTCCATTTATAGCTTAGAAGCGGGTCTACATTAAATACCCTGCTGAACATGTCATACTGAACAAGCACTCGAAGGAAAAAATTTTTATTGAACTGATATGAAATTTTATCGCTCAATACATATCCGGAATAAAGCAGCTCTCCGCCTCTTTCCCTTGCAAGCTCTGAATAGCTGAAGTTAAGATCGTTTCTCAGCTGTTCAAAAGGCTTGAAAGTAGTGTAAAGATCAAAATTATGTCCGAAGCCGACATAAGACGGATATTCAAATTTCACCACATAATTTCCTCCTTCATAATAAAATCCTCCGGTCAGAACCTTGCTTAGATTATTTGCTTCAAGATTTATATGCCATCTGTTTACATTTTTATGAAATATATCATCATACAGTTCATTGTTAACGAAAGAATATCCGATACCTGTCCAGAGTCCGTTTGTCCAGTCTGTAACAAGATTAAGCTCAAAGAACTGCTCCATCAGTTTGCCGTTTATGTCATACTGAATTTCAAAATTTAATTCAGGATCAATTCTTCTTAAGAATGTGTTTGAAGGATAAAAATTATATTCCTGCTGCATAAAAAAATACTGAAAATTGTTTCTCTGTATGAACCCGTTGTCTCTTCTGATAGTAGAGGGCTGATAAAAATACTCCGTATAAAAGCTCCATCCGCGTGCATTTCTGTTGAATGAAATATAGGCATTTGTTCCGCTGTAACTTTCACCGTCGTACAATGCCGTATATTTATCGTTGTCAAAACGGTAGTATTTCAAAGTGTTGTAATAAAAATTCGTATCATTCATTTCCTTAGTATTGTTCTGCGTCAGCTGAAAAGTAAGATAATAATTATTCGCAAAATTAAATTTTCCGTCTATGCCGTAATTTCTGTTATAACCCGTGAAGTTAAACGCTTCCGAACTGTCAGCGCTTTCTTCTCTGTCAGAAATTATTGCACCTATATAGTTTTCGCCGCCGACGTCATATTTAAGTCTTAATATATTGGAAACAGAATTCTTGTTGCTTGAAAGGAAAAAACTTCTGAACGTAAGCGGAACTATGAAAGGCGTATCCTCATCATAAGCGCTTATAAATCCTATGTTAAGATTTTTGGCTTTGCCCGATAACTTTACGGCTGAAATCGGATTATTTATTGAACGGGTATATGCAATATTTATAGGAGTGGAAAAATTATCTATGCCTTCAAGAAAGAAAGGTCTCTTCTCTGGATAAAATAATGCGAACGGTGAATTAATGTTTATCTGAGGAGCATCCGCTTCCACCTGTGAGAAGTCGGGATTAACCGTTGCATCGAGCGTCAGAGTAGAACTGATCCCATATTTAGCGCTCAGTCCGATCTGGCCCTGTATTCCGTCATGACTATATTTTGAATCCGGATCATACTCGTCTTCAAGTCCGCTAATCTGATTACCCAGAACATACGGAAGAATCTGAATGTCGGTACCGCGTTTTACATTTTTAATGCCCTTCAGATAGCCTGACTGTCCCATGAAATTCGGATCATCTCTTGATACCGATGCCCAGTAAATTTCCTGTCTTGAACCGCGCGGTCTGTTCCTTAATATATGAATTCTCCAAATCTGTTCATCTTTATCAGGGAATCTGAGACTCTTGAAAGGTATCTTCATTTCAGCCGTCCATTTATCTGAATACATCCTGGCTTCAGATTCGTAAATCACGTCATAGTTCGAATCTTCATTATTTGTTGTCCACAGAAGATCACCCTGAATGCCTTTCGGATTTACATAAGTCTCGAAACCCTGCTTCAGATCTCCGTAAGTATTAATAAAAGGTCCGACCCAGTCATCTCCGTACATTCTGTCCCTGTCGGAAATTGAAGCCCTTACGCTTGTCATGTCTTTTTCATAACAGATAAATGCAAAATAAATATTTTCGTCATCATAAAAAACTTTAGCTTCGGTTTTTACTTCCGGCATGACATTGTCACCCGGGCTTATTTCGGTAAAGTTTCCCGCAACCGCAGCATCTTTCCAAACTTCTTCATTAATAATGCCGTCTATTTTTATTTTTCCGGAATTCAGTTTCGGGATATTAAGCTCGGGCTTTATATTAGGCATAAAAACACCGGTCTGTGACGTTGTATCTACAGCCGTTGTATCTTTTGAAATAATACCTGTTGAAGAAGAATCATTCAGACTGCTGTCCGCCTGCTCCTGTGATAAAAGCATTGCAAACGGAATGAGCAGTAAAATAATTACTTCAATCAGTATTCTTTTATGCATATTTAAATTTCGGAATTTCTTATTTTGACGGACAAAAGTTGCTTAAAGTTGCGTTATAATGCCATTTATTAAATTTAAATTAAAGAATAAAAGATATTCTTAATGAGATCAGAAAAAAAAAGTTATCGCATATATTTTATTATAAGAGATATTATTCTTATAACAGCAGGTATTTTTACGGCGGGGCTTGGTCTTAAAGGTTTCCTTCTGCCTAACGGATTCATTGACGGAGGGGTGACGGGTATTTCGATGCTGATAGCGCAATTATCCGGAATACCAATCTCCATTCTCCTTGTAATTTTAAACGCGCCGTTTATTTTAATGGGATATTTTCAGATTTCAAAATTATTTGCATTCAAAGCTGCGCTTGCAATAAGCGGGCTGGCGCTGTGTCTTGCAGTAATTTCTTTTCCGGTTATCACTTCCGATAAGCTTCTTGTCGCAGCATTCGGAGGGTTTTGTCTCGGATCAGGCATTGGTCTTGCAATAAGAGGGGGCTGTGTCATTGACGGCACTGAAATAATTGCTCTTTTCATCAGCAGAAAGACAAGCCTGAAGGTTGGTGATGTTGTTTTGCTCATTAACGTCATTATTTTTTCCGTCGCTGCAGTTGTTCTCGGAATGGAAAAAGCACTGTATTCAGTGCTCAGTTACTTTGCCGCTTCTAAAGCAGTTGATTTTATAATTGAGGGAATAGAGGAATATACCGGAGTCACTATAATTTCCGAAAAGAGTAATGAGATCAGAAAATCAATCATAGAAAAAATGGGAAGAGGATTTACGATTTATTCGGGAAAAAAAGGATTCGGTAAAAGAGGAGAAGTTGACGGTGAAATAGATATTATCTATACGGTCATTACGCGTCTTGAAATTTCAAAGCTTAGAAACATTGTAAATATCATTGATGAAAATGCTTTTGTGGTAATGCAAAGCATTAATGATACGAAGGGCGGAATGATAAAGAGAAGACCGCTGCATTAAATTTGGAATTTGGGATTTCGAATTTGGAATTTTTTGATTTTTGATTTTAGATTAT
>CAZLOL010000060.1:3475-6217 GCA_964561045.1 uncultured Ignavibacteriaceae bacterium
TTCACAAAAAACCATATACCTGCCGGTGTTCAAATTCCAAATCCGAAATCCCAAATTCCAAATTATTTCAGAAGGATCATTTTCCTGACCTCACTAAAGCTCCCTGCATCAAGCCTGTAATAATATATACCGCTTGGATAGTTACTTCCGTCAAATGCAGCTTCATAAATTCCGGGAGAAAGTTTTTCATTTACAAGCACAGCAACTTCCTTACCCAGGGCATCAAACACTCTCAAGGAAACAAATCCAAAATCCGAAATCCCGAATTTCAAATGCGTTGACGGATTAAACGGATTGGGATAATTCTGTGCCAGCCAGTAATTATCCGGAAAGGAAGAACCTATAGAATTTACAGATGTAATTGTATCGGTATAATTTATTACTCTGAAATTATCAAAATAATATCCGTCACCGGGAACGCCGGCATCAGTAACAAAATTAATCCTGATCTTAAGTTTCTGTCCTATATAAGGGGTAAGATTTATCTGCTCATTCTTCCAGTGCTTAATATCAGTATATGACGGTTGTCCCGAAACTGTCTTCGTATATCTTCCGGGAAGATTTATCCACGTCGTTCCGAAGTTTGTACTTGCCTGAAGTCTTATATAATCGAAAGTAGACTCCATCGCCCATTTCATTGCAAATTCAATCCTCGGATTTACGCTGCCTGTCAGATTCACTGTATCAATTAATGTGAAAAAAGAATTTGAACTGTTCTTGGCATTGCCGTATCTTGAATCCGAAAAATTCTTACTGCCTTCGTAAGGATCTATGAACGTAGTATCTGCAAGAGTCCCGGTTCCCGACTTAGTCCATCGCGATGTACCGTTCTCGGCATTATCAGAAAATAAAACAGACGGCTTTCCGATATTTATTCTGATGGTATCCCTGGAAGTTTCCACGCCTTCCTGCTTCACCGATATAATGAATTTCATTTCATCCATTAAAACAGCCGCTGACGTAATCCTGAATTTAATGAGTTGTCCGGAATTATTTTCTAATTGTCTGGCAGAAATGCTGTCATAGTTTGCAGAAGCATTTACCGGAACGGCATTGGCATAAAGCGTAGACACATCAATGGTCACGTTCTTTGCTGTCATAGACAAACCGCGGTTCTTCAGAGTAACCTGTAAAGACAGCGTATCGTTTCTGTTAGCATAACCTTTCCCGGAAACTTTATAATTCTGAAGATCAGCAAATGCGCCCCCTACCCAGCTCAGATATTTCATTCCGTAAAGATTTTCACTTGCAACCGGTATGATCTCAGACTGCAGCGGCCAGAAATCAGTTCCGCCTACCTCAGGAGTCCAGCAGTATGCGCCGTGTGAATGCAGATAATCTCTTGTCGTTCCGCTTGAATAATAATCAAGCATTTCTTTTACAGTGCCGTATAAATAATTATTCGACGAAGAAAAGTCAGAAGTAAATTCAGAATAGATATCAAAGCTCACAGTGGAATCGTTATAGCCGTAAGGATTAAGATACCTGCCTGCGTACGAATGCATTGAAAAAGATATTTTCGGATTGATCAGAGCTATATAATTTTTAATTGCCTGAGTTTCGGGCTCTGATCCTGCAGACGGTCCTCTGTAGGTTTCCGAACCGGGATCACTGCTTGACCCTGAATTGTTTCCCCAGCCGTAATCATAATTCCTGTTAAGATCAACTCCGTAATCACCGCCGCCGCTGTTCCTGCGGTTCTTTCTCCAGCTTCCGCCGCCGTTTGGATTTGTTGTCTGGTTGTAAACATAGCCATCGGGATTCACAACAGGTACAAAATATATTTCACGGTTGTTCACAAGATATGTTGCTTCCGGATTCGTGCCGTAATTCTCCAGAAGCCAGTACATATAATACATCATCGATGCCATTGACTGCGGTTCCCTGGCATGATGAAGCGCATCAAAATAGATCGGCGCTTCAGATGCGGATTCATTCAGATCGGGATTATCGGAAATCTTTACAGCCCAGATAGTTCTGTTCTCCACAGACAATCCGAGATTTCTCTTTGCTGTGATAAGATTGGGAAACTGCAGCTTCATTGAGTCAAGCTTCTGCACAACTTCATTATAAGTATAATACCCTCCCATGCTTCCGTATGAAAATCCATCAGTATTATCTTCATTCCGAATGTTCATGCTGTTCTGCATATCAGCTGAAGAAGGATTTTCCCTGTTAAGATAGTATGAATCAAGATCCTGTATTTCCACTTCATAGTTAAGTCCTGTGTTCTTTAATCTTGCGAGTTCTTCCTGATTGATAGTCAGCTCGATCCCTTCTGAATAACTGCCTTTATAATGCTCGACCGTTATATCATTCAGCTGTAACTTTTGCATGTCTTCCTGTGTATTTACATGTATTTTTACGAGGCTGTACTTTTCAACAGGGCTTTTGTCAACAGGACTTTGATTAAAATCTGCCGCTGTAATGAAGGATATTATTAATATTGATGATAAAATTATTTTTTTGATCTTGAAGTTCATTGATGGGAAAATTTGAGATTAATCGGATTATACCTTTATAACAAAACTTATAATTTTTAATTTCCATAATAAAGGAAATAATACTTAATAGGAATTACCCTGAATCATTGCTGATCACGGAGGGATCAAACCATTATAGAAATACAAATAAAAAACATGCGACCCCTAAGGGGTCGAAACATAAAACCTCCGGATTCTCTATAAACATATGAATCCTTCGGATTCATTATCTGATTTGATATTTGCAGTTCTTATCGAA
>CAZLOL010000060.1:6317-8529 GCA_964561045.1 uncultured Ignavibacteriaceae bacterium
TAATTTCGATTCAGTCGGAAGATTCTCCGATCGGGTAGAGAATTACGTAAAGTACAGACCGCATTATCCGAAAGAAATAATTTCCTTTCTTAATACGGAATGCGGATTTGATAAGTCAAAAATAGTCGCGGACATAGGTTCCGGTCCGGGGATTTCCTGCGAGAATTTTATTGAAAACGGAAACACGGTCTACGCTGTCGAGCCGAATGATGATATGAGACTTGCAGCGGAAGAAATCTTTGCAGGATCGGAGAATTTCATCAGTATCAGCGGTACTGCCGAAGCCACAACTCTCGAAACCGGCAGCATAGATATTGTTGTTGCCGGACAGGCTTTTCACTGGTTTGATAAAAATAAATGTAAACCTGAATTCAAACGTATCCTGAAAAAAGACGGATATGTGATTCTCATGTGGAATGATAAGACTGCTTCAAATGATTTTATGAAAGCATATTATGATCTTATAAAAAGATACGGTACTGATTACGAAAAAATAAATCATGCGAATGTGAATGATGAGATCATTGGAATATTCTATTCCCCGTCTGCATTTAAGAAAAAGTATTTCCACCACACGCATGAACTTGATTACACAGGACTCGAAGGAAGACTGCTTTCATCTTCTTATATTCCGCTTAAAGGTGAAAACTTTAATGAAATGATAGGGGAATTGAGAAATATCTTTCAAAAATATAATGTGAATGGTATGGTTGGTATGGAATATGAGACTATTCTGTATTACGGAAAACTGATTAGTTGATGGGTTAATTAGTTGATTGGTTAATTGGTTGAATGGTTGAATGATATTTCTGAACATAAAATTGTTTTTTAAATATTAAGTTGCAGGAAATAATTTATGAAAATTTTAATTTACATCTCTTTTTTAATTTTTACTTCATTTGAAGCAGAGGCAGGCTGGTTTCAACAGAACAGCGGAACGAGCGCGAATCTGAGAAGTGTGATTTTCAATCATGGAAATGAAAACATTGCCTGGGCTTGCGGTGAGAACGGAACAATATTATATACTTCAAACGGAGGGATAAACTGGGTACAACAAAACAGCGGCACGACTGTTAATCTCTATGCAATTGTCTTTATGGAAATCTCCGAAGGACCTGTTTATGCATGCGGCGAAAACGGAATCATTTTGCGCACATCAAACAGCGGAACTAACTGGAATGTCATCCAGTCAAATGTATCAGTCACTCTGAGAGACATAAGTGATTTTAATTTTGTGGCAGTGGGCGACAGCGGAGTGATTTTAAAAAGTTCGGATCAGGGTCTTAGCTGGTATCAGCTTTCAAGTCCGACGACGAAAAATCTGTATGCTGTCTGCGCAACTTTTTCGAATTATATTGCAGGTCAGGACGGGACAATACTTAACGGGATCGGATCAGGAACTATCTGGAGCTTAGGTACAAGCGGTGTAATAAATAATTTATACGGAGTGCCTTTATTCGGAAGCAGGGATATTGCGGTCGGCGAGGGAGGTTTGATACTACGAAGTACGAATATCGGTGCAAACTGGTATTCACAAAACAGCTTTACTCAAAGAACTATCAGGTCAGTTGAATATTCCGTTAATAATACAAGCAGGATATATTGCGCCGGAGACAGCGGATTAATAATGAAGACTACAGATTACGGAAACCACTGGGGCTTTCAGAACAGCGGAACTGACAAGGATCTTTACTCTGTATTTTTTTATCTTGACGATAACACAGGTTATGCCATAGGAAATAGCGGGACAATTCTGAAAACAACTGACGGAGGAGGAATGATTACTTCTATTAGTAATAGCATACATTCAGAGACCGGAAATATTCCGTTGGGTTTTACGCTGCATCAGAACTTTCCTAATCCTTTCAATCCGGAAACAGTTATTCGTTATTCGTTAAGTGAAGATTGTTTTGTCAGTTTAAAAGTCTATGATGTTAGTGGAAATGAAATTGCAGCATTAGTTAATGAAAAGCAAAACCGGGGAGATTATAACTATCAATTTTCAACATTCAAATATCAATTATCAAGCGGGATTTATTTTTATACTTTGGAAACAGAAGGATTTATTGATACAAAGAGTATGATAATTTTGAAATAAATTTCATATTGTTTTTAGAAATCCGTTGATTATTACCCGGATCTGACAATTTTAATCTGATTTTCATGAGTTCTAATATTTCCGTGGTGATCTGCAAGATTCTTTTTAAACATA
>CAZLOL010000060.1:8629-16440 GCA_964561045.1 uncultured Ignavibacteriaceae bacterium
AAAAATTTTTCATCAGATCTTTCCCATTACATACATCTGATCCATGGTAGGATTTATGCTGCCGCCTTTCGGCTCGAGTGTGACTGCAAATGCCTGCGCATCTTCCGTACTTTTCATCTCATGAAGACTCTTATCGGAAGGATCAACGTCCATTACACCCGCGTCTACCGGTTTGCCGTTGCTGAGCGCCCAGAGCTGATACTGCTTATCCGGCGGGGGAACAGGCAGGTTCATCACGCCTGCATATAATTTTTTTGTCTCGGGATTCCAGAAAGCTATAACGTTAGAGTTCGGCGACTTTTCCAGACCTTTAAGATCAGCCATTTTATAATTCTTATCAGTCATTATTTCCATATCCTTCGACGCCAGGCTGAGCTTTCTGTTCACTGCCTCAGTTTCCTGGACCATTATTTTTTTCTGATCAGAAAGCACCGCTATTTCTTTTTTTGCATCACTTAGCTTGTTCAGTAGAAAGAAATTAGCCGCAAGACTCATAAGGAAAAATACAATGCTGGCAGCCATTAAATATTTATACTTGTTAAATGATCTCTGATAATTAACCGGGCTTTCGTTCTCATGAATATTATGTACATCAGCTTTGATCTTATTTAGTATGGACTCCCTGACCTTATAAGAAGGAGTTTTCAGATTTACGGATGTAGTAATATAGAGTGTATGCTGTATTTTTTCGTATTCACTCCTGATTTCCGGATGTTTTCTAATAAATTTTTCCACTTCAGCGCTTTCACTTTCAGAAAGATGTCCGGCAGTGTATGATTCAAGTATTCCCGATGAAATGTATTTCTGTATGTCCAATTTGCTTATATAAATATTAATTTATACTTATTCCGTACAGTTATTAACGTTATTTTTAGAACAATGGTTTTATATTTAATAAAATTGTATACATTAAAATTAAATTCACGGAACATTTTCATATAAAACTGCATTTAACAGCCATAGAAAATATGCAGAATTAATTTGATTAAATATATATTTGAATTTATTGTTTAGTTTAAGTTTTTTAAATTAATATTGAATAAAGCCAATGTCAGATAACAAAATAAATCCGGATTCAGAAGAACCGCATCACAATAAAATACCGTTAAATAATCCAGAAGATAAGGAAACACCCGGGGAAACAACTCCCGAAGAAGCTCCTTTGGAAGATGACAAAATTCCATCAGAGACTTCCGGGGAATCTGCAAATGAAAGAGCTGCCGGAGATGAAAAAATTTCTGCTCCATTAAAAGAAACTGAACAGGATGAAAATGCTGGTATTGATCCGATAAATAAAGAGATAAACATTGAAAATACTGCTGATATAAGACCTTCGGTTGAAGAAGTGACCGATGATGAAAAAATTATTGCTGATACAAATGATCCTGACTTTACAGATAGCTCTGCAATAGACGCAGGAATTTCTGAAAGTAATGCTGAAAACAAAGACATTGAAACTTCTCCTTCAGAAGAAATAAAAGCAGAAACTGACAATAAGACCTCTGAAGAGGAAACTGCCGTACCGGTTGTAAAACCTGCCTTAAATTTAAAATCAAAAGAAAGCAATTATCAGATTAGTTTAGTAAGTGAAAATTTATTAAAGGTTCTTGTTACCTCCAAAAAGAGCGGTGTGAAAATTGATTCAGTTGTAAAGGACAGCAGCACATCTTTAGTGACACAAAGCAATGAGATATATTATAACCCCAGGATCGATCTCAGCCTGCAGGAAGTGGAAGTTCTGATATCAATAGATGAAGATGAAGCAGTTTCTGAAACTGAAGCTCTTCCTTCAGAAACAATACATGAAATCCCTCCTGATGAAAATACTGAAAATGCAAAGAGCAATTATCAAATCAATTTAATAAATGAGAATTTATTAAAAGTCAGGATTTCCACAGGCAATGGCGTACATATAGATTCTTTGGCGCGTGATAAAAAAAATCTTTTCCAGACTCAGAGCAATAAGATCTATCATAAGCAGTTAGCCGGCAAACAAAATCAGGATATTGAGATAACGGTTGCAATAGATAATGAACCGGTATTCGCTAAAGACGATCTGTCAGGAACGGGAGATGACGGAAAAATAAGACTCATCCCGAATCCTGAAGTAGTTGACCTTATTCAGCCGCCGGACTACTCGCCTTTTATGCAGGGAGAAGCGCCTTACATGTTTGAAGATAATTCTTACAAGAATCCCTTTGATGCTTTAAGGCTGTTAATAAGAAAAAATATAACCATAGGATTAATAGCTGCAGTGATTTTGCACTTAGCTGCTGCAGGTTTTGCTTTTTATACAATAAGTAAGAAATCGAAAAATTCCACTCAGGAAGAACCTCAACGATTAATTGTACTTCAGGATCTGCCTGATCCCAAGATAAAACTTGAGGACGTTGAAGATCCCAATAAGCCAAAAATAGAACCTCCTGTTATATCTGAAGAACAGGAAAAAGAAATGAAAGAAAAAAACAGGGAGCTTCCTCCCAGAAAAATAGTGAAACCGCCGACAGTAACGCGTCCGAAAAGAGAAGAAACAAAGCTTGATTCATCTGTTGAAGCTAGTTTAGAACGGGAGCTTGATTCATTAAGACAACTTAGAGAAAAAATGTTTGCTGATTCTAATTTAGTACTGTCAGATTCGGATTCCGTAAAAACGGATTCCGTTACCTCTGCTTATGAAATTCCCGATTCTCTCAGAAACAACTTTAACGAAAATGATATTGGTCTTGCAATGTATTTTCCGAAAAACTGGAAGCTGACTGATCAGAGAGAGATAAATAAAAACGAGAAGGAATTCAAAGGAGTTGTGATCACTGATACTACAGCTGAACAGCCGGGCACTATGACCATGTTCATATTTCTTGATAATGAAAACAAGGATTACAATGCAGAAGATTTTAAAACTGAATTCACGATGTCAGACTCTAATCTGACTGCATTTTCCAAAGAGCCAAAGACTCTTGCGGGCTTCACTGAATACAGATTCTATGTTTTCAATAAACTCGGAACTGAAAAGCTTTCATTAAGAGCTTCTGTCAGAAAACAATTCTTTGAACAGTATAAGAATGAGATTGAGGCAGTTGTGAGATCAATAAAGATAAAGAAGAAAGAAGATATGTGAACACGTTAAGTTTATTGAGTTTCAGCCCGCGAAGAATCTGAGATTCCATTTAATAGAAATTAATTTTAATAAAGCAGGCCAAAGAAATTTCTTTAACCTGCTTTTAATTTTTAACAATAATTATTTTATTAACATAAGTTTCTTTGTTGAAGTAAAATTCCTTCCGTTTGATTCGGCATCAATTCTGTAGAAGTATGTTCCGCTGGTCAAATTTGAACCGTTGAAATTCAATGTATAATATCCTGCCGGCTTATTTTCATTTATCAGTGATTGAATCTCTTTCCCTGACATATCAAATATTTTTATGTTCACTCTGCTGTCAAACGGCAAACTGTAATCTATTTTTGTAGATGGATTGAACGGATTAGGATAGTTTTGTG
This sequence comes from uncultured Ignavibacteriaceae bacterium, assembly GCA_964561045.1. Taxonomy (GTDB): domain Bacteria; phylum Bacteroidota; class Ignavibacteria; order Tepidaquicellales; family Tepidaquicellaceae; genus JAGPCH01. The sequence goes on from CAZLOL010000060.1 coordinate 12,128, forward strand.
ATAATTCAAACTTAACCGGAATTCCTACAATTACTTCACTGCTTAAATTGTAATATTTATAATTTCCATTGAAATCAATTTGCTTTAATCGGTACCTGAAATTCCCGGCATTCAATCCTATGTCGGTAAATGAATAGTCACTTGTGGTTGTTGTAGTTCCGTTTCCGTTGACAAAACCGATTTTATTCCAATCTGAATTTATTAATTCCCCTGAAGAAGTTCTTTCAATTTCAAATCCATAATTGTTTTCTTCTGCTACAGTTGACCAGTTCAATCTGACATCTCTGCCATTAACAACTGATGAAAAAGATAAAAGCTCTACAGGTAATGGAATGTCAAAGAGGTATCTTGATATTCCGCCGTTGCTTCTGACAGCCCACATATATCCGCCAAGCGGTGAAAGAGAAATATGATTATAAAGTCCGGTGGCTGTATGATCATTGCTCCATGTAGTTCCGTCATCAGGTGTAAAATAAACCGATGAACCTCTGACATAGTACCATCTGCTGCCGGCTCCGCAAATTCCAAGTATATCTCCGGATCCGATCGCGTTGACATTTGTCCAGTTAATTCCTCCGTTAACTGTATAAAGCATACTGCTTCCGCCTGTCATTATTCTTGAATTGTCATTTCCCCAGATCGCAAAAGAATTCAGGAGTCCGGGAGTTGGATAGCTTAGTATTGTTCCATTGCCAAACGGCTTATACACTTTTGTATTGTTGGTTCCGTAATAAGAAAAAAAGCTTGGTGTAGCGCACCAGAATGAATTATTCCAGCCTGCTTCTCCCGGAGGCGCCGGATTATAAAATCCTGTTGAATCCCATGATGAGCCAAAATCGAAACTGACAAACTGTGTCCATCTTCCTCCTACAGGATCACCCTGAAGACCAAAGACCGGAAATCCATTGAAGTGTTTTATAGCATTTATGAAACCACCCGGCTGCGCAAAAGTCTGTGTCCATGTTACACCGCCATCAATTGTTTTGTATGCAAAAGCTGATGATGCGCCTGATCCTCCGACCAATGCTGTCAAAGCATCTATTCCCTGAATAGTATACAGACCGATCGAGGCATTAGGAGAAGTTGTTGCATTCCAGTTAATTCCGGAATTTATAGTTCTCAATACTACCCCTGATTCTCCGCAAGCCCAGACAACATTATTGTCCACTGCTGACACGGAATAAATTGGAGTTGTAATTCCGGATGTTTGCTCTGTCCATTGAGCACTCATTGTGTTTGTAAAAAGAGCGGTAAAGATTAAAACGGCAATAAAGTTTTTCATTTTTGTTTCCTTTCTTTTTTGGTTTTTAAATATGAATTATTTGGAGCTGTTTAAATTCCTGAGTCTTATCTTATGTGAGAGTTCATAGATATTCAAATATAAATATGATCTCTCAATAAGATTATATCTTTTATTAAATACATACAGAGCTATTTTAGTATCATCATTTTCTTAGCTAAAATAATATTCTCGCTGTTTGATTTAGCTTCGAGTCTGTAGAAATATGTCCCGCTTGATAAATTTACACCGCTGAAATTCAATGTGTAATATCCTGCAGTTTTATTCTCATTAACTAATGTTTGAATTTCCTTTCCGGAAATATCGAATACTTTAATACTTACCTTGCTGTCGAAAGGAAGACTATAATTTATTTTTGTAGATGGATTGAACGGGTTAGGATAGTTTTGTGACAGATCAAACTTATCCGGAATTCCGATTACGACTTCATTACTCAGATTGAAATATTCAAAGTTGCCGTTGAAGTCTATTTGTTTCAATCTGTAATTATAATTCCCATTGGTTAAATCTTTATCTGTGTATGAATAATCATGTGATTCATTGGATGTACCATTTCCTTTGACAAAACCGGCCTTAGTCCAGTTACCGTTCAATTGTCTTTCTATGTCAAATCCGGAATTATTAAGTTCTGAGGAAGTTGTCCAGTTTAATATTGCATCCCGTTCATTAACTGAAGAAGTAAACGAAGTAAGCTCAACCGGCAAAGCAGTATTTGGTTCATGAGCTCCCATGTATGGATAGAGTTCATCTCTTAGAGTTTTATCTATATCAGAATCAATTCCTGTAATCGGCGTTCCTATCAAATTTTCATCACCAATTGAACTTCCTGTAAGATGCAAATCTCCTGCAGCCGGATTTATAAAATTAACTATTACAGAAGATGAATTTGCATCCTGCCCTGTTGCAGTTTGCCATAATAGAAGAGAGTAATAGTCAGATGAACCATAAAATCCTAGGACACCACCTACGGATCCGGTTGAAATTAAATTATTATAATTACTTGTTAATCCGGGAGGGTTTGGAAGTATCCCTGCATAAGTGACTGCATAATTGACTGAAGGAAACATATGCGGATTAGATCTATCATTCCAAAAGATATTATTTTTGAATTCACGAAGAGTTGTTGCATCGCTGTTCATGCAGTAAGTATTCCACCCTCCATCTGTAACTCCGGAACCTGTCACATAGACCGTATTATAGTAATACTGATTTGATCCTGTATTAATATCTCTTATTCCTATTAAAGACAATGGAGCCGTAACATAGGATCCATCAGGTTTGTAACCCAGAGTAATCATATTATTATAAATCTTTGCTGTTCCTCCGCTTCTGCGTATGATCCCCCAGATCTGATACCCGAATATTGTTGTGTTTACATTTAATGAATAGGCATAGTTCTGTTTTACTTCATTGGCAGTTGAGGGGAATGTAAAATCGTATGCGTATAGCGCTCCTTGCGAAGTCCCGGCAACTGTATTTGTTAAATTAAATACTTTGTTCTTTTCAATGTTATTTATTCCGGTACTTCCAAATGCTCTAATCCCTGCCATTACAACTATACCTCCATTGGCATTGCCGTTAAAGTTACTTACTGTATTCAGGTAAATATTTGCATCCGGCAGATTGCTTTGAATACCATACATAGCATAATTACCGGATTGAACATCAGTAATACTGTCTATTCTGTTCTCATTTATGATGGCAGTTTTACCTGTTGCTGTTGCAACGTGTATTCCTCTGAAGCCGGTGACATTTCCTGTTCCTCGAATACTGATGTAACCAATCTGATTGTTAGAAATATTAGTATTATCAATACTGAAATTATAGATTCCGACAATCGGCGAAGTGCTTGCAGTTGTAGAAGTTGCATTTACTATTATTTTGGAAGAACCGTCAAGACTTCCGATTTTGTTGCCGGCTATATCTCCAACGTTAAATAAACCTCCCGTTGTACCGCACATTATTCCAATGAATGAAGCAGATGTACTGGCAGTAGAAGCCCTGCTTGATGTTTGAGTGATTCCGGATACAGTATTATTCTGAATGCTTGTAGGAGAATTTGTGCTGACACTTGGCGCATCTATTCCTCTAAATTCATTTGAGGATCCGGTAAGAGTCAGAGCGCCGGTTTGAGTATTGCTTGCAAATCCTATAATGTTTCCTGTAACTGTAAAACTTCCAAGCGGATTTGCGGTAGATTGATTTAAAGTAATACCTGCATGCCTTAATCCTGCAAGAGTAAATGTTCTGGTTGCAGTTTGATAAATTCTGTTGTTTGAAATGGTCCAGTTATCATTGCCTGTTACAATATTAATTCCCGTATTGCTTCCTGTGGGCAGGAAGTAGTCGTAGATGTTGTTATTATTAATGAGGTTATTACTGTTGGCGATGGCAAGACTTGATATACTTCCCAATGAATGAATTGCTTTGGATGGCAAAGTTGCACCGGCAGGTCCGATATCACAATTTGAAACTTCATTATTATCATTACCGGTTACTGTTCCTGTTCCAAAAGTTATGGTAGCTGCAAAAGTTGCAATGGTAGAAGTAGATGAACCCAAAATTGTGCAATTTGTAACTCTGTTGTTGGTAGCATCGCTAAAAAAATCTATCGTGGATGTAAAGGCAGTTGATGAAGTGGAAGTGTTAGATATTGTCAAAGAATTCCCACCCGAATTAAGTCCGTCAATTGTAACATTATCTGAGCCGTCAATTGGAATCATGGATGTGGAAGCTACAGAACCTGAAAGTGTTCTTGCTCCGCTTGGGTTAATTGTAAGTGAAGTCCAATCACCTTGCCCGGGACCGAAATTACCAACTTCAGTTGCATCTGCCGTGATTGTGATTAAAATGTTGTTGCCTGTTTGAGTGAAAGATTGAATAGAAAAGAAAGCTCCTGAAGGTCCGGTGAGATTACCATAAACGCCGTCTGCGCCTGTAGAGCCCGATACAGTAATCTGTGCATTTGCAAAGTTCAGAGATTGAAGCAGGAATGCTGCCATTAAAATGTAAA
>CAZLOL010000061.1:0-16431 GCA_964561045.1 uncultured Ignavibacteriaceae bacterium
TTTTCTAAGCAATATCTCCCGTTTTATTTTTAATGACCCAGTTTTTTACATAATTGATTGTTTCAAATGTCGGTGTTCCGGGTGTGAATAATTCTCCAACTCCCATTGTCTTGAGCTCCTCTTTATCCTGCTCGGGAATAATTCCTCCTCCAAAAAGCAGTACATCATTCAATCCCTTATCATCCATTAATTTTTTCAGCTTGGGAAATACTGTCATGTGAGCTCCGCTAAGTATACTGATACCGATTGCATCGACATCTTCCTGTAATGCTGCCTCAACTATTGTTTCAGGTGTCTGTCTCAGCCCGGTATAAATAACTTCAATTCCTGAATCCCTGAATGCAGCCGCAATTACTTTGGCCCCCCTGTCGTGTCCGTCTAATCCGACTTTACCGATAAGGACCCTTATTTTTTTTTGCTGATTATTTTTTTCTGACATATGAGTAAGTGATTAAATTAAGCCAAATTCTTGTTTACTTCAAGTGAATTTTGAGTTTCCAACAGCTTCCGTATTTACACATCTGAAAAATATTTCAAACCGGTATTCGCAGATTTTGTCATCAGAAAATCACGGATTTGCACTTTTATTATGATTCTGTCTATCTAAATGTGTGAAAAAAATACTGATGCTTTCAGTTTAAAAATTGCCTCTATTCAAAAACCGTTTCCCTTAAACAATCCGGGATCTGCCTTACAAAAATCAGGGAATATCATTACGAATAACTGATCTTTCTTTTTTAAAAAAAATTATACCGGTTCGTTCATAAATATATCTTCATGAAAAGATAAAATTAGTTAATCTCCATTTTCAGATTTACTTAATAGAAAATAGAATCAGACATTATTTACTTCCAGTTTCTCAAGATCCTTGTGAGAATATCTCTGATAAAAATAAACGGATATTATACCAACTATCACTGAAAACCACAGAGTAGCTATTCTTATTATAAATGTAGAAGCTACTGAAATATCCTTAGGTATATTCAGTAAAATCATTAATCCCGTAAGTGATGCTTCCGTTAATCCAAGACCTCCGGGAAGCATTGCAATGGAACCAACGATCGTTGAGAAGCCGTAAATAAATACAGCGCTCATAATGCTTACATCAATATGCGTAAAAGATGAATAAACTCTCAGAATCATATAAAGTCCCAGACATTCCAGAAACCATGCAACTGCGCTCATTGAAACTGCAATTATCAGCGGCTTTATTCTGACCAGTGTATAGATACTCTCATATGCTTCATGAAACTTTTCACCGACCTTATGAAATATTTTAAATTTTTCAATTACCGAAATAATTTTCAGAGATAATTTCCTTGAACTGATAAGGACTACACAGGATATAAAAAATATTCCTACTCCGAGTACAATTTCCTTTCCGTAATTAAACACAAATGCTCCGGCTATGCAGAGAAGAACCACAGAAATAAAATCCGTCAGTCGCTCGGCAATTATAATAGGTGCAGATTTGCTGACAGGAGTGCCGTTTTCTTCACGAACAAGATAAGATTTCAGAAGTTCACCCATCTTGCCCGGCGTCACGCTCATTACAAACGTAGACATGAAAATTAGAAAACTGACCTTGGTCTTTAATTCTATGTTAAGCAGCTTTCTGTAGTATTCCCATTTAAAAAATCTTATGATGAAATTACCATAAGTAAGCAAAAGTATAAGAGGAAAGTATAACCAGTTGAATTCTCTGAAGGCTTTAAGAAGATTATCAAAATCCGCATAGATACTGAATGCAAGAAAGACCAGTGCACCTAATGCAACTGATGTTAAAATTTTCTTCTTATATTTTGAGAACATTCTTCAGAAGTTAATACTATTATTAAACTATTTTCAAAAGATTCCCGTACAGCTTTGCCAGAGGCAATCCCATTATATTGTAATAATCACCTGTGATCTTCTCTATGAAGAGACAACCGAAGTCATCCTGTATACCATACGCGCCGGCTTTATCAAGAGGTTTGTGATTTTTTACATAAAAGTTAATTTCATCTTCATGAAGCTTCCTGAAATAAACAATAGTCCTCTCATAATCAAATATTTCATTTCCTGTTTTAGTATCTATTATGTTAATTCCGGTATAAACGAAATGTTTTTTGTTGCTTAAAGATTTTAATATTTTAACCGCATCTTTTGAATCTTTCGGCTTATTGATAATTTGCTTATCCAGAACAACAATTGTATCGGCTCCGATGACAATTCCGTTTGAATAATTGAATGCCACAGTTCTGGATTTATTAAGCGAATTGTATTTGATGAGATCTATGGGATTGTGATCTTCTTCTTCCAGTTCAGTAACTTTGCTTTCAACAGAAGTAAAATTCAGCCCTATCTGCTTTAAAAGCTGTTTCCTTCTCTGGGATTTTGAAGCAAGTATATACTTTTGCTTTAATACAGCCTGTAATTTACTTTTTATCAATTTGTTTTTTTAAGTTGTCAAATCTGAAATCACTTCTTGCTCAATTCCAGTATCTTATCTAATGCATCTTCTTTTTTTACAATCAGTCTTTCACCTGAACTTCGTAATTTAATTTCCACATTTCCTTCTTTGAGATTTTTCTCACCGATTATCAGCTGAACAGGTATTCCTATAAGATCCGCATCATTGAATTTAACACCCGGTCTGACATCTGACCTGTCATCAAATAAAATATCAGTTTTAACATTCTGAAACTCTTTGTAAAATTCTTCCGATACTTTTTTTATCTCTTCATTATTCTGATTAAGAGATATAAGAATTACCTGAAACGGCGCGATCTCGCCTTTCCATATTATCCCCTTCTCATCATTGTTCTGTTCTATATAAGAAGCTGTGGTCCTTTCCACGCCGATTCCGTAACTTCCCATTATAATAGGATTCTCTTTCCCGTCTGCATCCAGAAACTTTGCACCGAGCGCTTCGGAATACTTTGTTCCTAATTTAAAAATATGTCCGACCTCGATGGCTTTTGTGATCTTTATTTTGCTTTTTTTATCGGATGTTAATTCACCTTCCTTAACAGTTCTAAGATCTTTGTACTCAATTCCCGGAACATCTCGCTTCAGATCTATATTCTTTATGTGATAATCATTTCTGTTTGCGCCACTGATAAGTTCATCTGCATCTTCAAGTAAAAGATCAGCAATTATCTTTATTTTATTATTCTTAAATCCTATCGGTCCTATAGAACCTGCATCGGCTCCGGTAATTTCAGATAACTCTTCGTTATGCGCCGGACGTATGTTTATTCCGTAATAATTCTGAAGTTTAGATTCATTTACTTCATCATCTCCGCAGACAAGCACTAATACAAATTCATTTCCTTCCGGCAATACATTCACAAATACGCGAGACTTCGCAAGTCTGGACTTATCTTTGGTTTTTACAAAATCCGCAAGCTCATCAATGCTCTTTATATCAGGAGTATGAAACTCTTCATGATTCAGACCGGAATTTTTTCTTTCGACTTTTTCCTTAAAAGATACTGCAACTTCAAGATTAGAAGAATATTTTCCGTCTTCACTGATTACTATATTATCCTCTCCGACTGATGAGACTGCCATGAATTCTTCCGAATCGCTGCCTCCCATTGCGCCGCTGAATGCAGATACTACGACAAACTCGAGTCCGCATCTTGTAAAAATGTTCCTGTAAGCTCTTTCCATATCATCATATGATCTGTCAAGTCCTTCCCATGTAGCATCCAGAGAATACGCATCCTTCATTGTAAACTGCCTTGCTCTTAAAACACCTGCACGCGGACGCTCTTCATTCCTGAATTTGGACTGAATCTGATACCATACCTGAGGAAAGTCCTTGTAAGAAATTAAATTTGATTTTGCTATTGACGTAAAAACCTCTTCGTGAGTTGGACACAGCACAAGTTCACGGTTTTTGATTCTGAACATAAGATCACCATAGTCATCTAATCGTCCTGTTTCCGCCCAGAGTTCATTAGGAGAAAGTGCCGGCAGTAAAAATTCATTTCCTCCGATAGCATTCATTTCCTGTCTTATTATATTTTCTACTTTTCTGAAGACTCTTAATCCTAATGGAAGTGAGGAATAAACCCCGGCAGTAAGCTGTTTTATCATTCCCGATCGAAGCATAAGTTTGTGTGAAGTTACTGTAGCATCTACAGGATCATCCTTCAGTGTCGGAAGAAAAAAATGTGTTAATCTCATAATATAGTATAAGTTACAAATATAAAAATGACTGCTCTCTATTACAATTCTATTTTAAATAAATTATGAAGCAGGTATGTATATGATGATTTTCCGGAATACGTATAACTCTGATATTACGGATTTCCGCTGAGCGGAATAAAAAAAATCCATATATCTTATTTGATTATTAAAAAATAAAATAGGATTATTTTGATCATTTCTTAAAACAATTAAAAAAATCCGTTATTTTTCCGCTCAATACGAATCATCGGCGTTCAATATTGATCGTGTATAAAGTTGAAGCAGCAGATTTTGATAAACAAAACCAATAACATCCGTCCAAAACGATTTATTTAGTTTGGATTAAATATGGAGAGTTCCATACACATTGAACAACCCCACCCCAGGCCAATGCCATTAAGTTAAGGTTCAATACTGAAGAAATTCAGAAGTCTTATTCACAGCGCTTCTAAGATTTTAAGTTTTAATTGAGACCTCTGAAGTTTTTGTTCTTAACTTAATGGCATTGGGAGACGGGATGGGATTATATCAAGAAATCTTATATATTATTTTAATTCCATAACAAAAATAAAAGAAAATTTTAGAATTTTAAATTTTTCGGACACCTGTGAAAACTAAAAGTTTTGATAAAGTAATTCTAGATTGTATTTCAAAGTTAAATTAATGATTTTACAGATGGGAAGAAAAATATGAATATTGGTTAGATTTTTTAACATATCATATTTCCTTCATTAATAAGAAAATCTGCTTAATAAAAAAATTTATATCTGAAAATATTATCGGTTTTTTTTCAGAATAAATTACATATGCCATATTATATATTTATTTGAATACTAATTTAAAATAAAAACTTTTTCAATAACTATGCCTGTCAATCTGTTAGAACAATCAAAGAATGTACTCACGCCTGAAATTATTTCTAAAATTGCAGACTATACCGGAGAAAGCCCGGATAAAATACAATCAGCAGTAAATGTTACTCTCCCTGCAGTAGTAGGCAGCCTTGCTAATAAAGTAATTAAAGATAAAGGTGCATCTGAAACAATGAAACTTATCAGAGACGGAGGCTTTGACGGAAACATGATAAAGAATACCGGAAATTCGTTGAGCAGCAATGATAAATTTAAAAGTGTAATTAATAATGTATCAAATACCGTCAACTCTTTATTTGGAAACAAGATCAAAGGTCTTACAAATCTGATCTCAAAAGAAAGCAGTGTAAGCAATGGCTCTGCGTCTTCACTGATAGGAATTCTAACAGCTGTGGTCATGAGCTTTGTCGGGAAACAATTATTAGCAGATAATCTGAATGCAAAAAGTCTGGCAGAGTTTTTGTATAGTCAGCGGATTCATATCAAAGGTTTAATTCCGGTTGGCATTGCAGGAATACTTGGGTTGTCAAATTTAAATAAGACCGCAATTCTTCCTGACCAGTTCTCACCGGATACGGAAGATTTTAATTATTCAGGTCAGGGAAAATTTAAACCATGGTTGTTAATTGTTATTTGTGCTGCATTATTATTTATTCTCTGGAGAAGCTGCGGAATTGATAAACCTCCTGCCCCAAAAAAATCTGAGAAAGACAAAACAGATTCAGTAAAAAATTCAAATCCTGTATATACGGTTCCTCCGGTAACCGGTGATCCCTTAATGGATTCACTCACCGGAACAATAGGAAAATTCATAACAAAAGTGTTACCTGACGGAACTGAGATCATAATTGCAGAGAATGGTGTTGAAGCAATGCTGATTGATTTCATTGAAGATGAAAACAAAGCAGCCGATAAAGAGACCTGGTTTTCTTTTGACAGAATTCTGTTTGAAACAAACAGTTCAACTCTCAGACCTTCTTCAGATTACGGAGTTAAGAATATTGTATCTGTTATGAAAGCTTATCCGAATGTTGAGATCAAGATCGGCGGATATACTGACAATACAGGCGATCCGAAAGCCAACTTAAAGCTTTCTCAGGAAAGAGCCGATGCGGTAATGAATGCTCTGGTAAAAAATGGGGTGGAAAAAGACAAGATCAGTGCCGAAGGCTACGGAGATAAGTTTCCTGTTGCATCAAACGAAACTCCTGAGGGAAGAAACCGAAACAGGAGAGTTGATGTCAGGATATCAAAAAAATAAATTTATAAATTCCTCCGGATTTTTAATGAGATTTCTCTTAAATAATTTAATAATAATTTAAAATAGAATTTCAATTGAATTTATTATATTGCAGTAAATTTAATTTATCTTGAATAAAAAAATATTAATACTCTGCACGGGCAATTCCTGCAGAAGTCAGATGGCTGAAGGTTTTCTGAGATCTATTGGACCCGAGCTTGAAGTTTTCTCCGCCGGAACACATCCTGCAAAAGAAGTCAATCCGAATTCTATCATTGTAATGAAGGAAATTGACATCGACATTACTTCACAGTTTCCGAAAGACGTCAGCATCTATGTTAAAGATTCTTTTGATTTTGTCATTACTGTCTGCGATAATGCAAAAGAGAGCTGTCCTGTTTTTACAGGCAAAGTTAAAAAACAGCTTCATCTTGGTTTTGTAGACCCTGCCGAAGCAAAAGGATCTAAAGAAAAAATCCTGAATGAATACAGAGAGATTAGGGATGAGATAAGATCTTCTTTTTTACAACTGTACAATACCTTACTGAGCAAAGAATGACAGGATAAACTTTTTAGTCTGTATGATTTATTCTTTTAAAAACACTTCCTTCCGAAATATTTACTGATTACACCAATGTATTCTAAACCTGTCAAAACCTGAATGTAATCCGATTTTAATAGTATTCCCATAAGTAAATCTTTATCTTGTTAAAAATTATTTAAGGGAGTTAGGTATGAAACAGATGATTTTATTTATTTTGGTTTTATTTTTTCTCATTCCTTCCATTTCAATTTCTCAGTCTAATCCAAAAAAAATACAGCCCCCTGTTACGGGAGATGAGGTTATTAAAAATTCAGGTTCATATGTTTTAAATATAATACCCGGAACTGTTTCTAATCACTTTCCGGGAATTAAAACAAATTCAGGTACAGTACTTTTCAGTCCGACAGGTGTTCATACAATTTATGATTTGCAGTCAAACGCAGTTCCTCAAACTATATGGCAGGATCCATTGAATCCTTCAAATGTTCACGCTGTTTTTATGCAGTCACTGCAAACTGGTTTTTCTGAAAGATATACAATTTATTTATTCAGTGAAGACTATGGTGCTACATGGTCAAATTTTGGCTCAGTTCCGTTTATGATAAGAAGCGGTTTTCCATCCATAGACGGATTTACAAACGGTGCAGCTGTTATTGCAAATCATAATGTGGAAGGAGGTGGAACACAAAGGACCAAAATTTACTATGACCTGGGTCCCGGATTTGGAGCATTCACAATGCTTGATCCCGGAATAGCATTAGGACTTGATGCTATCTGGCCGAAATTAGTTTGCATTCCAGGAAATAAAATTTCATTTGTTGCAGCTCAAAATCCCGGGGTTCCTCTTACCAATTCATTGATAAATTTAAATCCGGCACCTGGTGTTTTTAGCGGTTATCAGGAATATGCAGGTGATATTGCAGATGCTTATTCACTTGCAAGAGCGGCTAACGGATTAATTGGTCATGCATATATCGGAGACGATAATTTTCCTAATAATGCTTATTACAGATCATCATCTGATAACGGACTCACATGGAGTTCACCGGTCACAATATGGCAGTGGAATGCAGCAGATAGTCTTGGAGTGTTAAGAGGAATTGATATGGTGTTCAATAACAATATACCTTACGTTGTCTTTAGCCTTTGTAAATTATATGATTTTAATTTTTATCCTGAACTGCCATCATTAATAAAAATTTGGTCTCCAAATATAAATGGAGGAATACCAAAGACTATTGCTGATTCATCAGTTGTCCCCTTTTATCCCAATAAAGGAAATACTTCAGACTTTACTCCCTTATGCAAACCATCGGTGGGAAATTCTTCTTCCGGTAATTTTTTAGCTGTAGCTTTCAATGCAACTACGGGTCAATATTCAACTTCTGATTCGAGTTCATATTATTCCGGCTGGATTTGTTACTCTCCAAATTCCGGAGAGAGTTGGTTTCCTCCTGAAAAAATAACTCCTGTTAATCCGTTGAGAGACTGGAGATACATAAGTGTTTCAAAATCTAATAATCTTTCTGAAAACCAGTTAACCGTTCAGATGGTATGCCAGGCTGATACTGTTGCGGGATCATTTGTAAGCGGGGGTTCTCCGCAGGGAGATGCCGAACTTATTGGAATCAGATTCATTATATCCGCATCTGCATTACCTTCTGCGCCTCAGCTTGTTTCACCGGCAAACGGTTCTGTTAATATATTATTAACTCCTGTTCTTGACTGGAATATTGTGTCTAATGCTGCTGCATACGGTATTCAGCTTTCCCGAAATATCAGCTTTACTGATTTAATATTTAATCAGTCTGAAATAACTTCGACTCAGTTTCAGGTTCCTGCTTCTCTTCTGTCTTATGATTCAGTTTATTTCTGGAGAGTCAATGCTGAAAATTCACACGGTACAAGTCCGTGGTCTGAAGTATGGAGTTTTCATACAGTTACTTTTTTACCTCCGGCTCCTGTTCTTGTTTCTCCGGCAAATAATTCAACAGATATCTCCCCTCAACCGGTACTTGACTGGAATGAAGTTTCTTCAGCATTAGATTACAGCGTTCAATTATCAGGCGATACAGGTTTTGCTACTCTGATTATAAATCAGGTAAATTTAACGAGTTCAAATTATGTAATCCCACCTTCATTGCTTATGCTTAATACAACATATTACTGGAGAGTCAAAGCCGTGAATTCAAACGGTGAAAGTGCATGGTCTTCTGTCTGGAGATTTACTACAATTTCATTTCCATTGGTTCCGGTATTGTTATCTCCTTCGAATGGTTCGACCGGAATTTCACTTACACCAGTTCTCGACTGGAATGATGTATCAAACGCTCAAAGCTATTTACTTCAGCTTTCAGCTGATTCAAATTTTACCTTAAACATAATTGATCAAATGACATTGGTATCTGGTTTTTCTATTTCCGCAGCTCTGTCATTTAATACAAAATATTTCTGGAGAGTGAAGTCTGTAAATTCAGGAGGAATAAGTGACTGGTCTGCAGTATGGAATTTTACGACACTGCAGTTACTTGCTCCGACAGCGCCTTTACTGGTAAGTCCTTTAAATGCTTCCGTAAATATTCCTTTAAATCCTTTGCTCGACTGGAATAATGTTGCAACGGCAAATTCCTATAGAGTTCAGATAGGTCTTGATCTGAATTTTGTTTTACTTATTCTTGATTCAAATATAAATGTTTCTCAATTAAACGTACCATCTTCTCTCTTATCGTATAATTCACTTTACTTCTGGAGAATAAATGCCTCTAACTCTGCGGGATCGGGACCCTGGTCTTCCGTGTGGTATTTCAGAACAAGGCTCCCTACAGGGATATCTGTCATCAGTGAACTGATTCCTGAAAAATTTAATCTGTACAATAATTATCCTAATCCTTTCAATCCTTCAACAAAGATCCGATTTGATATTCCTGTACAGTCATTAGTAAAGATCAGCATATATGATTTTACGGGAAGAAAAATTTTAAATTTACTTGAAGAGCAAATTCCCGCCGGAAGCTACGAATCTGAATTCAAAGCTGATAATCTATCGAGCGGAGTTTATTTTTACAGGATAGAAGCAGGTAGTTTCATTCAAACAGGAAGAATGATCCTTTTAAAGTAATCAGGTTCATTTCATTGCCCGTGTATTGCACTTTTTGTGTCTTAACAATTGATTATTTTTAAAAAAAATTAATCTGAATTTAATTGCAAATAATCTATATCGGAATAGGCGGTTTCCTGGGAGCAATATCCAGATTCCTTCTCGCAAAATTTATAAATAATTATTTCACGTCGTTCCCTCTCGGCACCCTGATTGTAAATGTCAGCGGCAGTTTTCTTCTGGGTTTTATAATTTACAGTGTTCTCGACGGGAGAAATGTATCTCCTGAATTCAGAGACTTTTCTACAATAGGATTCCTCGGAGCGTATACAACTATGTCAACTTTTGCATACGAATCTTTCCGCCTTGGCGAATTATCGGAATATTTGTATTTCGGTCTGAATATAATTCTAAATGTCTTTCTTTGTCTTCTTGCTGTTTATCTTGGCAGGGAGCTGGCTTTACTTTTAAATAAATAATTTTATCATGCAAAGAGAATCATCTGCAGTATCACTTAGAATATTCATCGGAGAAAGTGATAAGTATGAAGGAAAAAATCTTTACAATTATCTTGTGCAGTATCTTCGGGAAAATCATTATGCAGGAGTAACGGTATTAAGAGGTATTACAGGATACGGTAATGCAAGTAAGATCAGAAGCTCAGACCTGCTTGACATATCTTCTGATCTGCCTATAGTTGTTGAGATTGTTGATACCGAAGAAAAAATCGAAAAGCTTAAAGAAGTCTTCGACTCTACAGACATGATCGGAAGTTCGCTGATCACAGAAGAAAAAGTAAAAATTTTCAGATACGGAAGCTGAGCTTATATCTCTTCCCTTTTAAGAAGATTATTCAGATCGGAATATTTCTTCAGATAATCCTTATTACTTGCTTCTATCACCTGATATGCTTCATCTCTTCCGTACACTCTTTCAATCACGCATCTTTTACCTTCTGAACCGGGAGCATCCTTGTATGTTAGAAAATAATGCTTTAATCTTTCAATAAATGACTGAGAAGAATCTGAAATATCTTTCCACTTGCTGAAAATGGCATCATCTTTCATAACTGCTATAATTTTATCATCAGCTTCATTATTGTCTATCAGTCTTAATCCTCCTATGGGAATTGCCTGAAGCAAAATATTGCTGTGATTAAGTGCTTTCTCGGTCACCACACAAATATCAAGCGGATCATTGTCTCCGATGATATCTTTCCTTCCGGTCTTTTCCATGCAAAACTTTGCTACATTATCGGAGCATAATGTCTGTGGAATGAATCCGTAAGGAGTCGGACAGATGTTTGAATATTTCTGCGGCCGGTCAACTTTAAGATACCCGCTGTGCTTTTCTATCTCATACTTTACGGTATCTGTCGGAACAATTTCAATGTACGCAGTAACTGTTTCCGGATAATCTTTTCCTATAGGAACGCCGTGCCATGGATGAGATTTCATCAGGAGCCTGATCTTGCTCCAAATCTCTTCTAATACTTTATTATCCATAAATTTATTTTGAAATGTATTCTAATGATTTTCTTATGAATTCTTCTGTTGAAAGATCTAATGATCCTTCCTGTTTTAATACTTCCCTGATTATCTTCTCTGCTTCATTCCTTTGATATCCGAGATTCATCAAAGCATTCAAGACTTCATATCTAGTGAATTCCGGCGTATTGCCCTGCGCAGATGTTTCTTCTTTGATAAAATAATCGCTGTCGAGTTTGAATATTTTATCTTTCAGTGTCATTGAGATCAGTTCAAGTTTTTTTACCCCGATACCCGGAATCTTTATACGGGCTGCAAAAGACTTATCCGAAATAATACTTATCACATCTTCAAATGACAGATGAGTAAGAATGTTATGTGCCATCTTAGGACCTATCCCGTTCACGGAAATAAGCAGCTTAAAGATCTCTTTTTCCTTTTCATCAATAAATCCATATAATGTAAGTGAATTTTCCTTTACGTCAAGAAAAGTAATGATACTGTGAACAGCGTCCGGTTCACCCTGTTTTGAAATTATAAGTTCAGAAATTTTTTTTGATATGAATATCTGATAACCTACTCCGTTCACATCAAGAATAACCTCATACTTGTTTCTGTAAATTATACTTCCTTTAAGCGATGAGATCATAAGCTTATTTTAATATCCTTCCTGGATTTCTTTCGGCAAAATTTTTCCATGTGTTTCCGCTTAACCCTGAATACCCCGTGTTTATTTTATTCTGCCTGCAGTAATAATGACACAATGCTACAGCAAGTGCATCCGATGAATCTACAGCAATTACTTTTTCTCTCATTGATAATATAGATCTTACCATATACTGAACCTGCTCTTTAGATGATGCCCCGCTGCCTGTAACGGATTTTTTGACTTCCCTGGGTGAGTATTCCGATATTTCAAGATTTGAATTCAAAGCGGCTATTATCGCTACTCCCCTGGCCTGACCGAGTTTTAGAGTAGACTGAATGTTCTTTCCGTAAAACGCAGTTTCAATTGCAAATTCATCCGGCTTGTATTTGCTTATGCAAAACAGGCATTCATCATATATCTTCTTCAGTCTGACTGGCAGCGGATCTTTGGAATTCAAACTTATCACATCGTAATGTATTAGAAAGATCTTTTCTTTTTTTTGTTCAACTATTCCGATCCCTGTGACAGAAGTTCCCGGATCAATTCCTAATATTCTCATGACATAATAATAATTTATTCATCAGGGAAATCCGCATTTGTATATACATTCTGCACATCATCATTCTCCTCGACCGCTTCGATGAATCTTATGACCTCATCTGTATTTTTATTATCTACAGTTACAAGATCCTTCGCAATATACTGAAGTGAAGCACTTTCTATCTTATAGGATTTATCTTCGATTGCCTTCCTCACTTTTTCAAAATTTTCAACTGCAGCTATTACTTCAAAGTAATCTCCTTCTGATTTCAGATCATCGGCTCCGGAGTCAAGTATAACTTCCATCAGTTCATCTTCTTTTATACTGTCCTTTTCAACATTCACAACACCTTTTCTTTCAAACATCCATGATACGGAACCTGATTCTGCCAGATTTCCGTTCTTCTTGGAAATTAAATGCCTGAGCTCAGCAACAGTTCTGTTCTTATTATCTGTTACACTTTCTATTATAACAGCTATTCCGCCGGGCGCATAGGCTTCATAAGTAATCTCTTCATATCTGACACCTTCAAGTTCACCTGTACCTTTTTTAATTGCTCTTGTAATATTATCCTGAGGCATGTTGTTTCCCTTGGCAGTCTGAATCGCAAGACGCAACCTCGGATTTGCATCCGGATCACCTCCCCCGTCTCTCGAAGCAATTGTAATTTCCTTTATTATCTTTGTAAAAACTTTTCCGCGGGCAGAATCAGTCGCTGCTTTCTTTCTTTTGATCGTTGCCCATTTTGAATGACCTGACATTTGTTTAGTATTAAGTATTAAGTATTAAAGAATTAGAAATTAAGAATTAAGAATTAAAAATTAAGAATTAAGTGTTGTATGTTATTCTTCATAACTTTATTTAAGCGTTATAAAATTTACAAACTTCTAAATGATTGGATCCCCGCCAGGAGCATGCGGGGATGACAAGTGTAGAAAACTTTATAAACTTTACAAACTTTACAAACTTTATAAATTAAGAAATAACCATATCCCTGATCCTTAACTTAGTATATTCCCTTCCGTTCCAGAAGCTTCTGTCCACTGAATAACAGATATCGCAATAATTTCCTGTCTTGATTTTTCCAATTCCTTCAGGATCAGCCTTTTCATCATATCTGTATTCCGGTGAATTGAAAAATATTGATTCAAATATTTTTCTGGAATCATTTTCCATCACTTTAAATATATGAGTATTTGCCTTATTGGTGAACCTGACCTCACCGATGATCTGAAGATCTTTTGTAACAAAGACAGGAGCCATATTATCAGGTCCGAATGGTTCAAAGAAAGATAGAATCTTGATTATCTTTTCATTCAGTTCTTCAAGTGTGATCTCAGCATCAACTTCAATTTCAGGAATCATTTGTTCGGCAGTAATTTCACTCGATGCTATTTCATTGAATGCTTTTTTAAACTCATCGATCTTACTGAGTTCAATTTCAAGTCCGGCTGCGTGAAAATGACCGCCGAACTGTATCAGCAGATCCGTGCATTGTTTAAGCGCTTCATATATATTGAATGAGTTGATGCTCCTTGCACTTCCTTTTCCGACTCCGTTAACCGTTGTCAAAACAATTGAAGGCAGATTATATTTCTCAACAAGACGTGCTGCGACAATACCGACCACTCCCGGATGCCATTCCTCATTGTGAATTACTATCGATTTCTTATTTTTAAGCATGCTGGATTCGTCGTATATCTTGTAAACATCGTCAGTGATCGTCTTATCTATTTCCCTTCTGTTTTGATTTTCATCATTCAGTATAAAGGCAAATTCTTTTATCTTATCACTGTCTTCACAGGTAAGTAATTCTACAGCTCTTTTAGCGTCTCCTAGTCTGCCAACTGCATTTATCCTGGGAGCAAGTGTAAATACCATATTGCTTGTCGTTAGATTCCCTACTTTTAATCCGCTTGATTCAATTAAAACTCTAAGTGATAATCTTGGATTTTTATTGATGAGTTCGAAGCCTTCCTTTACAAGTATCCTGTTCTCATCATACAAAGGAACGATATCTGAAGCCGTTGCAATAGCAACAAGATCAATAAGCGAATTAGGCATATCAGGATTTCCTTTTAACACTGAAATTCTCTGAGCTAATTTAAATGCTACACCTGTTCCGCAAAGATATTTAAACGGGTATTCATCATCTTCTCTTACAGGATCCATAACTGCTATTGCATCAGGGATTTTTTCAGGCGGCTGATGGTGATCGCAGATAATAAAATCAACACCTATAGACTTAGCATATTCAACTTTTTCTGCGGCCGTGATTCCGCAGTCAATTGCAATTATCAGACTGATCTTTTTTTCCTTGGCAAGATTTATTGACTGTACTGAAATGCCGTATCCTTCATCTATTCTGTCGGGTATGTAAATATCCGGCTCAATTCCGAAATTCTTTTTCAGGAATAAATAAAACATAGACACACCGCAGGTGCCGTCTACATCATAATCTCCGAGTATCATTATTTTTTCTTTATTATCGATAGCTTCAATGACCCTGTTTGCGGCTTTGTCACAGTCTTTCATTAATTGAGGGTCATACAGCTTATCTATGGATGGACGGAAAAACTTGAGGACTTTCTGATAATCCCTTATTCCTCTTATATAAAGAAGTTTCAGAATAATGTCAGGAAGCTGAACATTTGTCTTGAGGCTCCGCATTTCCTTAGTGAATGCGGATATATCTATATCTTCAGAGCTATCCTGCGAATAGAGTGTTTTTAGTTTCCAAATTTTTTTCAATTTTCATGTTTTTATTTTTTTGGTGCTCAAAGAGGGACTCGAACCCTCACCTAAATACTTAGACTGCACCCTGAATGCAGCGCGTCTACCAATTCCGCCATATGAGCATTTTCACGCTACGGGAAAATAAATATAGAAGTTTGCAAAAACAATTTGAAAAATTTTACTTGACTGAGAATTATTCAGAAAGTCTAATTCCGGCTTATTTCAGACGTTTGACTTTATTTGTATTGCTTAATTATTTAGATTAGTTTCAGAAAATAACTTGTATTTAGATTGAAACTTCTAAGAGCATTCATAATATCTGCTGTTATATTTATATCTTCTCACTCTGCTCCGGCACAGACTGATCAAAGCAGTAATTTTTATTTAGGTGTAGGTACGGGAATTTCAACTTATCTGGGAGGATATTTCGGAAATGCTTATGCCATGAAAGTTATGTATGATTATTATGATGACTATTATGATTATTCTTATTATAACTATAATAATTACGACTACTCTTATGATAATACAACCATATGGTCTCCGATTCAGTTTGACATTACGGCAGGTTTTAAACTCAACGATTACTTAAATGCAGAATTCAATTCTACTTTTTTATTTTCATTTGACGGTCTGATCGATCCTGAATTTGTGACCGGTACCATAGGAAACCGCGATTTTATTGACCGCAACGGATACTCAACTCTATATTCAGTCCCGGTTTCCGCTGCATTAAAATTTCATTATTCAGATGAATACGGGTCGGGATTCTTTTTTAAATTCGGTCCGGCATTTCAGTATACTTCCGAGGAGTATGACAGAATCAGGGAATACTATTATTATGATGAATATGACTCCTATTCCAGTTTTGCTTATCTCTATACTGTCTCCAAATCTGAATGGCTGCCGGGTTTTACTGTTAGTACGGGAATTTCATTTCAGCTTTCGGATTACTCATCTTCATTTACTGAACTTGCATACAGTTACTTTAAAATTAACGGAAATAATGAAACCGCCCTCGCTCTCGACCGCGCCATTGAAGCACAACTCTTCTCTTTAAATACTAAGATCTTTTTCAACTTCTGA
>CAZLOL010000062.1:0-16415 GCA_964561045.1 uncultured Ignavibacteriaceae bacterium
GAATCTTACAAATCTTACAGAAGGTAATTCAATTTCCGCAGAGTCCTCCCTTAAAACCTGTTCGATCATGGAAATGCTGAAAGGGAGAGACTCTGCGGGATCGGAAGGGTTTTCTTATTCCGCAGCTTATGTTGTTGGTGACCAAAAATTTGCATTTAGTATATACAATTATAAAATATAAATGCGCAAATTTTTGGAACACACAACAACGGCGGAAATCTTACAAATCTTATGAATCTTACAAATCTTACAAATCTTATGAATCTTACAAATCTTACAAATCTTATAAATCTTATGAATCTTACAAATCTTACAAATCTTATGAATCTTACAAATCCTAAAAATCTGACAAATCCTATTAGTATTTCTTCGGGTAATCGAATGAAACAAATCTGCCTTTTCCGAGATCAATATCTTTCCATTTCTTTACATCAAACTCAACACAGAAAACTCCTGAAGTAGGAATGTTGTCAAGGTTATAATTGCAGAGAGAGTTCGCAAATTCTGTTATGTATGGATTGTGACTTACCATAAAAACCGTTTCGGCTGAATTATCAACTGATCTGAGAATCCCAAGCATTTCATTTACATCAGCCATATATAGATCTTTAGTTGCATCAATATTTTTCCTTTTGAAATCGAGTGTTTCGGCAATTACTTTAGCGAATTCAAGCGCTCTAACTGCTGTACTGGAATAGATAAGATCAGGCTTAACTCCTTTTTTCTTTAAAACATTCGCCATCAGAGGTGCATCACGTTTACCCCTTTTGTTTAGAGGTCTGTCATGATCTCTGAGTGATGCATCATCCCAGGAAGATTTAGCATGACGGATAAGGTAAAGGGTTTTATTCAAATTAAGTATATGGTATTAGGTATTGTGTAATGGTTATTTGTTATTTGTAATTGAGTACAAGATTTTTTTTAAGATAAATTCATATAATTATTAAATAGGCAAATGTCATTTGAATTTTGCCGGTTAAAATGATACGTCTTGCATCAAGCTTTTTGGATCTAATGTTTAGTGTTATTCCAGAAGATTAAAATTCTGAACAGGATTAAGTATTGTAGCAATTATAAAAGCTAACACTGATATAATTAGACCATACATAAATATAGTATAGCAAAGCCAAAGGCGTTTATATTTTACTCCAAGTGTCTGACCTAGAAAATATATATCTTTGATCATCATACTGTAAAGATAATCCCTGTCATTCATAATTTCCTTCATACCCCAGTCAAAATCTCCAAGACCCATTTTATGAAAATTTCCGAAAAATAAAAGATTTGCTTCTTTCTTCTGAATTTGTTCTTTGGTAAACTTTCCGGAGGTTACCTGAGGTCTTGTAACTATTACTGCATATACGATACATGTCAGGCTTACTATTAGCAGCATTATTGTCGGAATAATAAGCTGGGGATTTGCATCTAATTTTCTGACAAGTACTGTGACAACAGCGCCTATGATCAGAGTATTTATACTTATCATAATGTTTGCTTTATTATCTGCCATGCCGCTGAACTCCACATGTGTCCGAAGTGTATTCCTGAACATGGTCTCGACGCCTCTTTCAGATTTCATGCCGGCTTCTTTTTTAGATTCCAGCTTCTGCTTTTCTATATCAATCTTCTCTTTTTGTTTTTCACTGTTCTCA
The DNA here is from genome assembly GCA_964561045.1 of uncultured Ignavibacteriaceae bacterium. GTDB lineage: Bacteria > Bacteroidota > Ignavibacteria > Tepidaquicellales > Tepidaquicellaceae > JAGPCH01. The sequence continues at coordinate 1,653 of CAZLOL010000062.1, forward strand.
TTTTCCTCAAGTTTCTTTCTGTATTTCTTCTGAAGCTTTACAAGTACATCGGTTTTGTTTCCTTCTAGATTCTTCTTCGCATATTTAGTATAAAATTTATGGCTCAGTAAAAAATCAATATTGATCTTGATCCAGTCCAGCTGTGAATATTCCTTATTTCCTGTCTTTTCCCATTCAACCCTGAGAAGATCGGATTTATCGTCGTAATCTTTCGTCCCGAGATGAAAAAGATCCGCATCACAAATTATTTCTTCGAGAACATTTTTAGGGTCCTGTGGGAAGCGGGTGGCATTTATACAGCTAACTACTTTTTCAATCTTTTCTTCAGGATAACCGTTTTCTTTAAGGAAACTCTTTGCGATTTCTATGCTTGAATCCTCGTGATTTTCATATTTTTGAGTAAAACCAGAATCATGAAACCACCCTGCAATCGTCACTATCTCTAAGTCTTCCTCAGACAGGTCAGATTTGTTTCCGATCTTCTTTACTGCATCAACAACTTCCGATGTATGCTTATAATTGTGATACACATATATTCCCGGCAGCTTATCCTTCATCAGATCATAAACATATTCTGATGCAGCCTGTGTTATACTTTTATTGTCAGATTCCATTCTATGTAATTTTTTTTTTGTAAAATAAATAATTATATAAAGAGATAAAACAACAATATTAAAATGATCTCAGTATATTGAATTTACTTCAACAGTATTCAATAATGTATATTATTTGATTATTCATATTTACTAACATTGAAAGTTTGATCCTTCACGGATTATAATCATTCAACATACAGGATCCAATTTTATTTTATAATTTATTTTTAGTTACAAAAGTAAATTCTTATGATCATTTCAGTATAAATACGTGATATCTGTGAGAAATATCTGTTAATTATTTTTGTATTTTTCAAGAAATAATATTTTTCCTTTGTTTGATTGATGTGTAATCCGGGAAATATTAAAATTCAGAGATAATTGTCAAACATAGAAGTGTTCCTTTAATAATGAAATTATTAAATCACTTTTAAGACTTACTGAAATATTTGAAATTAAGTAAAACATAAATTCATTTTAAACTGAGGATTGAATTTATATAATAATCCAAATAATGTATTTTTAATCATATTAACGAAATGTTTCATAACCACTTAAAACAAACTGTTCAGGAATGCTAAAAAGTAAAGCAGTTGATATTTTAAGAACTTTTTCGAAAGATGAATTCGCCAGCTTTGAAAAATTCGCTGCCTCCCCTTATTTTAATACAAACAACAGTATCGTCCGGCTTGTAAATGAGCTAAAGATATTTCACCCGGATTATGATTCTGAAATTCTTACGGAAGAGTATCTTTATAAAAAGGTCTTCGGAAAAGACAAATACAGTTACAGCGTAATGAGAAACCTTATGTCACTGATGCTTCAGCAGTGTGAAAGCTTTTTACTGAACAACCGGCTGAATAAAGACCTGCTGAAAAGTCCGGCAAACATTCTGGATCTTCTGGATGAATTTCAGAACAGAAACATAGATAATCTTTTTAGTCTCAGATTAAGGAATGCGGAAAAGATTATTTCAAAAGAAAAATTTGATTCGATTCATTACAAGAATAATGTCAGGATAATAAATTTTATTCTCGATGATGAATACAATAAAGTATCATTTAAAAATAACCTGAAAGACATTTTTTTCAGGAAAGCCATTTTCGAACTTTGCTTCATAGCCAATTCCCTTTACAGAAATGCAAACAGTATTAATTACATATCCCTGGAAAACAACATCAAGGCGGAAGAAAGTTACTTATTTGTTTTTCTGAAATGCATTGATATAAACAAATTCCTTAAGGAAACTGAAAAATTCAGATCATCCGAATCCGTTGTAATAGAAATTTACTTTAAACTTGTATTACTTATACTTTATCCGGACAATAAAAAAATCTATTATGAAGTAAAGAAATCAATATTTAAAAATATCAGTAAATTCTCAAACCGCGAGAAATATTCACTGCTGAATATTCTGAGGAATTATGTTTTACATGAATATTCAAGTGGTGCAGACATTCTGAATTCAGAGATAAGAACTATCAACCTTGAAATGCTGGAAACAATAGATTTCAAAAAGGATAAAATGGAATCCATACTTGGGATAATTTTTATTGGCATCTTTTTAGAAGCTGCTTCCAAAAATGAACATAAATTTGCACAGGATATTTTAGATAAATATTCGGTACAATTAAGAAGAGAGATCAGGAAAGATATTCATGGATTTGCTTCATCTTACATAGAGTTCATGAAAAATAATTTTGAAAGATCACTTGAGATCTTATCTCATGTAAAACCGCCAAACAAAGTTTATTTCATTCAGATAAAACATCTGTATATCAAATTATATTTTGAACTTGGACATTTTGACGAAGGGCTTTCAATGATTGATTCTTTTAAACATTATCTCGACAATAAAACAGATCTGAACAATGATAAAAGAAATTATTTTGTGAAGATTTACCGCAATTATCTTCGGCTCTACAGGTTAAAAATGAACCCTGAAAAATACACAGATTATGATGTTGTAAATTTTATCAGAGAGCTGCAGTCAGATAATATAAATATTGATACAAAATGGATATTATCAAAAGCTGAAGAATTAAAGAAATTATTCTATTAATAAGTCTACTTTAATTCAATATCCCAAAATATATTGCCTTTATCCATATCGATACATAATGCCCTGAGCATTGAAATAAAAACAAGTTTTCCTTCACCGAAGACTGTCCTCATTGTTCTCAGATCGGGATTACCTTTCGAAAATACCACCTCAAACGAAGACCTGTCCATTCCCTTATCAGGATCCCTGTAGATATTCTGCAGCTCGGTCTGCCATGCCTGAATTACGGTGCTGTCCGGATTTATTATTACTTTTGTTATCAGAACTTTCGCCTGATCCGAAATATCTGTCTGGCTTAGTAGAAATACTCCGTTATCTTTTGAAATAATACTGTAATTATCTTCACGAGAATATCTTTTTATATTATCTTCAGCATATTTAATTTTATTTCGGAGATTCTGAATATTTCTCTCTGCATATTTTTTACTGTTCTTAAAATATGGCTTTGAATTTTTTTCTCCCGTATCTGATTCAGAGCTTTCTATTATTTTACTGATTGAATCAATTTCTCTTTTGTGTTTTTCTATTTCATTCAGATAGGGTTCAAAGAATTTCTGATTTGATTCAGAAGGTTCGTTCATATTTGAATTTTGAAGAAATTGACCTTTAAGAAAAGATATATCTTTATTTTCTTTGTTATATGCCTTTATATAATTTCTGGGTGTTCCGTCAAGATATATGGAATTCTCTGCATCAATTTTCATAGAAGAAGAAAGACAATTATGGTCATGCTCAATTCTTTTTATTGATTCAGAGGTCTTCTCAGAAATCAGAGTTTCCGGATCTATACAATACACAAATCCCGAATTATCTGTAACCATCGGCATATTTTTAACAGGATCAAATCCGTAATATGTTTTTACGCTGTTCCATTCGGGCTGACTGAGATTATTTTTTAAAAAAGGATTTACTTCGGTGATCCTATCCTGTGTTATTATAACACTGAGATTCTTCGGCTCTCTTGCGTGAATGCCAAGACTCTTATCAACGCTTTTGTACCACAACTTGCCGCGCGTTTCTCCGAGAAAAGTACATTCGTTATCCTTTCTGTCGCCAAGCTCAATTCTGGCTGAAAGCACTCCTGTATTCAGTGCATAGCTTGAGATCCTGTATTCGCTGTATCCTGTAATTTGTCTTATGCCTCCTTTGTCAGATTTTGAGGTCGCCTGAAAGATCTCCTCCTTAGAGATCAAAAAGTATTCGCCGTTTACTCCTGAAATGATAACTTCATCCACATCATCCGCTATGTCATTCATAACATCCTTTTTCATCAAACTGCATGACATAATACCGGCAGCAGCAATAATGAGAACTGAATATGCCGTAAATTTTAATTTCATATTTTTAAAAATGAATTGAGATAAAACATAATGTAATTATAAATATTCTGCTCTCTGTAATATCCAAAATGAACAGCAACGGTATTTCCGGCTGATTATTTACAGGCATCAATTGAATTTTACTCTGCAGTAATTTCTCTCTTTTTAATAAAAATCAGATAAACAAAAATAATTGTTATCAGAAAATGAAGAATCACTGCCGGAAACAACAGCACTCCGTCATATCCCGAAACAAATTTCAGGTAACCGAGATAGATTGCCGCCAGAATATTATATATGAACATTGCCCTGACAACAGATTTACCGGCAATAATTCCCGGAATGTCCCCTGCCGGATAACATGCTGCACCAAAACATGCATACACGATTCCGGTTAAACGGCTGAGAGCAATTATATCTGCGGTTGAATCCATGTTTAAAAGCACTTTCAGAACTAATGCAGGATCAATTATTAAAAATAAGCCTAATAAAGCTTCAAGCACTGAAGTAAATATAAGCAGTTTTTTCAAATTGTCTTTTTATTAATTTAGAAATATATTTATTGTGATTTTTCTTATATGCAATTTACATCATATAAGAAAAGTATGAAAGATATTTTTTACAGTTACTGAAAATATTCTTTTCAACAGAAGTCTTATTCTATAAATAATTTTACAAAAAAAAAGTCTCCGATAATCATCAGAGACTTTTTTGTGATATTTAAAATAAAATATTTTGACTGATTTACTTTTACTCTCCCTGCATCAGAATCTCACCTTCCGGTTCTTTGGATTTCTTTTTAAACCTTTGAAGAAAATTACTTACCGAAATGAAAATTACCGGCACAACAACTAAAGTCAGAAATGTTGCTACACTTAGTCCGAAAATTATTGCAACACCCATCGGTCTCCAGAATGCCGTATTCTGTCCGCCTATCACCCATGATAATGTTCTCCAGTCGAAATCCACGCCTGTTGTCAAAGGAACAAGACCGAGCATTGTTGCAGCCGCCGTTAAAAATACCGGTCTTAATCTTATCATGCCGGACTGTATAACCGACTCTTCCTTGCTCAGTCCCCTTTTTTCCAGCTCAACCTGAAAGTCAAGAAGTATGATCGCATTTCTTACAACAATGCCTGCAAGCGCTATTACTCCTATACCTGTCATTATAATTCCGAACGGTGTCTGAGTAATAAGAAGTCCCATCAGAACTCCTATGAGAGAAAGTAATACCGTTACCATAATAATGATCGGGGAAGTAACGGAATTAAATTCAACTACCAGAAAGAAGAATACCAGCAGAAGCGAAACTAAAAAAGCAATTGAAAGGAATGAAGAAGATTCCTGCTGACTCTCCTGCTCACCGGTATAAACTATGTTGTATCCCGTTGGAAGTTTTATCTCTTTCAATTTTGCTTTCACATCTGTAAGAACGTCATTTCCTAATCTGCCTTCTGCATTAGCGGAAACAGTCACAACTCTCTTCAGATCTTTTCTGTTAATTGCTCCCAGCCCTCCAGAGAAATCAATCTGTGCTACTGAAGTAAGCGGAACTTTAGCGCCGTCTTTTCCGGGCAGATATATATTCTTTATCGCCATTATGTCTTCTCTCTGGGCAGAATCAAGCCTGACAGTTATGTCATATTCCTTGTCTGCAACCCTGAACTTACTTGCAGAAGTACCGTTTATGGCCGTGCGCACTGTTGATGCAATTGTAGTTGTGTTCAAACTGTATAAAGCGGCTTTCTCTCTGTCAACTGTGATTTTGATCTCAGGTCTTGCTTCATCAAAGTCATCTTTCAGATCTTTGATCCCGGGAATATCCACTATCTGTCTTTTAATATCATCTGAGATTTTTCCTAACTTTTCAAAATCATCTCCCGATATTTCTATGTTTACCGGCGGTCCTGTTGGAGGTCCACCTGATTGTTTCTGTATTCTGACATCAGCAGTTGTAATATTTGTAATTGCATCCCTTATTTCTTCTATGGTTTTGAATGAACTCTGTGATCTGTCTTCCTTGTCATAAAAACTTAATGTTATTGTATTTTTATTCGATACATCACCGCCGAATCCGCTTCCTATTTCTGATCCAATGCTTGTCAGATAATATTCAATATCTTTGAACGGCGGCAGCTTTTCTTCTATTATCGTAGTTACTTCATTGGACTTGTCAAGATTTGTTCCTACCGGCATGTTTACATATATATATGCCTGCTGGGGTTCTACCTGAGGGAAAAATTCTATTCCGTTGTTAAACTTTCCGTAGATCACGAACACTAAGATCAAAAGCAGGAATGTTCCACCTATAGTAAAAGCTTTATGTCTCATCGCAAACCTTAATGACTTTTCATACTTCTTAACTATATTTGCAAACAGCCTGTCAAACCACAAATGAAATCTTGTGATGATATTATACCATTTCGTTTTCTTTTCTAATTTTTCCCTGTCTTTTTTAAAATTAATATAATGTGCCGATAATACAGGATTTATGACCAACGCTACAAATAAAGAAGAGAATAAGCAAACGATAAGCGTGATCGGCAGATATCTCATGAACTGTCCGACAATTCCCGGAAAGAAAAGCAAAGGTGCAAATGAAGAAATGATCGTTAATGTTGCTATCGTTACCGGAAACTGTACTTCCCTGGGTCCTTCTATTGCCGCATCATGCGGATTGTATCCTTCTGTTTCCTGTAACCTGTATATATTTTCCGTTACTACAATAGCATCATCCACAATTATGCCAAGCACGAGAATTAATCCGAATAATACTACAATGTTCATAGTCACTCCGAAAATGCCCAACACTATAAATGAAATTAAGAATGAAAACGGAATTGAAGTTGCTACAAGCAAGGCATTCTTCAAACCCATTGCAGCCAGTAGTATTAGACAGACAAGAATAAATCCAGTTATGATCCCGTTCTCTAATTCATGAACCGTATTCTTAATACTCTTTGACTGATCTCCGGTAAAGCTTGCTTTCATTCCCGGAGGAAATCCGGATTCTTTTTTCTTAACAAGTTCTTTTATATCATCTGCTATGCGGATAATATTTTCACCGCTTCTTTTCTTAATCACGATTGTAACTGATTCCTTGCCGTTTTCCCTGGATAAAGTAGTCTTCTGCTTATATCCGTAAATGACCTGGGCAACATCTCTAATGAATATTGGCTTTTCAAATTCAGCTTTTACAACTATATCCCTTATCTTTTCAGGATCTTCATACTGTCCGGGCACCCTCACGAGATAATTTTGTTTGCCGACATCTACGCTACCTCCGGGTATGCTTTGATTTTCGAAACCGATCTTGCTGATTATGTCATTAAAAGTAAGATTATAATATTTAAGTCTGTTCGCATCAACATTAATTTTCACTTCCCTTTCAAGTCCGCCTTTAACATCAGCGCTTAAAATTCCGGGTATAGTTTCTATCTCGTCACTTAGTTTGTCTGCAATATCTTTAAGAGAAGCCAGTCCGAGATTTCCCGAAAGATTAAGATAAAGCATCGGCTGTTCGGAAAGATTGATCTCCGTTACTGTTGGCTCTTCTATATCGGCAGGCATTTTGGTTTTGGCAATCGCCACTTTGTCTCTGACCTTCTGCAATGCCTCGTCTATTTTTACTTCCGGATTAAACTCGATATTCACAAGTGAGAAACTTTCCTGGGATACGGAAGTAACTTTTTTAACATCCTTGATCCCCTTCACTTCTTTTTCGATCTCCTGTGTTACAAGATTTTCCATATCCTTTGGCGATACGCCGAAATACAATGTAGATACAAAAATGTTCGGTATGGTGATGGAAGGTGCTGATTCCTTCGGGATTGATGAATATGAAAACGCTCCGAATATCACTATAATTGCGACAAGGATATAAACCGTAACGCTGTTATTTACTGCAACCTTTGAAATATTCATTTCTTTGATTTAAAAAATTTAATTAATTACAAGAACTTTATCTCCGTCAGTCAATGACTGAAATCCTTCTATTACCAGCTTTTCACCTGAATTCAATCCTGATGTGATCAGTACATTGTTGTCTTTTCTTCCGCCAAGGTTTATTGTTTTTTTCTTTACAATATCATTCTCAAGCACAAAAACATATTTCTCACTTCCGAAATCTATGATCAGATCCTGAGGAAGGATCACAGCGTTATCAATCCTGGATTTTTCAATTTCAAAATTAGCGCTCATTTCCGGCTTCAATCTTCCGGAAGCGTTATTCAAAACCACTTCGACTTCAAATGTCCTGTTGGTCGGACTCAATGTCGGTGCAATGTAACTAACATTTCCGGTGAATTCTTCTCCGGGATAAACATCAAATGTGATCTTTACAGGTAGACCTTTCTTAATTTCACTGATATAGCTTTCAGGAATTCCGGCGGCGATCTTTACTCTTGAAACATTCACTACATTTAATATCGGCGTTCCCGGTCCGCAGACCTCTCCTTTACCAAGATACTTTTGATCCACTATGCCGCTTATCGGTGAAGTCACATAAGACTTTTCCAGTCTTGTTTCAAGAACGTCAAGTGATTTCTCTGCAAGTTCAAGCTGGAATTTGGCATTTGTATAATCCTGTTCAGTAGCAACATTTTCAGTATACAATTTTTCCATCCTGTTAAAATTGCTTGTTGCAAGATCAAACTGAGTCGCAGCCTGATCATATGCAGCTCTGTCCTGATCTTTCCTCAATCTAACCGCAGTCTGCCCTCTCCCGATCCTGCTCCCTTTATCAAAAGGCTGATATATTATCAGTCCCCCTTCTTCGGAAGAAATCTTTGCGCTTTCAAACGGCTTGACTATAGCTACTACCTTATAACTTTCCTGAAAGGATTCCTCCATAACTTCCCTGATCTTAACAGGCTGAAGCTTTTTTTCTGTATCTGTTTTCGCTTCTTCATTTTTACCGCAGGAATGCAAAAGTATTCCTCCCGCAAGCAAAAAAACCACCATATAAAAAATATTTTTCATGATATATATTTTAATAAAATTATTTTCTGATTTATTGTTCAAGTAATTTTTCGATTTCTGCCTTTGCTAACTGATAATCATAGATAGCCTGAAGGTAAGCAAGTCTTGATTCAGAAAGACTAAGCTCCGCTGCCTGTACATCAATTAGGTTTATTACTCCCGCCTGATAACTTGTGTTTGCAAGTTCCAGTGCCCTTTCGGCAAGCTGAACTGTCTTCTTTCTCGATATTATCCTTTCCCTGGCATCTTCAATCGCTATTAGGGAACTCTCTGATCTCAGCTTTAGTCCCTGTTTCAACTGTGCAATCTGCTCATCATTTTTCTTCACTTCAAGTTCAGACTGTTTCACTTTATAAGAATTCCGGAACAGATTCAGATTCCAGTTAAGACCGAGTCCGACAAACAATGTATTGTTGAACCTGTAATCCATTATCGGCTGTCCGTCATTCTCAGATGAGAATAAAGTGTACTGCCCGAACAAATATAACTTTGGCAAATAATTTGCTTTATCAACTGTTACCAATTCCTGATTAATGCTTCTCAAAACCTCTAGCTGCTTCACTTCAATATAATTCTCAGCGATCTTGTTAATGATATAGTCTGTACTTTGTATTACTTCAGTACTGTCATAAGTCAATTCCCCAAGCACATTAATATCCTGCTGATCCTTGAGACCCAATTCGTTAAGAAGTACCTTTCTGCTGATCTCATAATTCCTTTCGGATTTAGACAGCTCCGGAATGGAGTTGTCAAGCCTGACTTTTGATCTCAGGAAATCAAATTCAGTTGCAATTCCCAGGCGGTATTTTTTCTCAACTGAAATATAATTCACTTCTGCATTCTGCTGTGTGAGCTTGTTGACCTCAACGATAGATTTAGAAAGTAAAACACCGTAATAAGCAGACTTTACTTTTTTCTTAACATCATTTTCTGTTGCAGTTACATTCTGCTGCTGTGTTTTCGAGTAATAATCGGCGATCCTGATTGCTGAGAACACGGGAGTACCAAGTACAGGAAGGGCTTCCGTAACATCTATCAAATTTGTAAATGTATTATCCGAGCCAACCTCATACTTCTGTCCGAAAATATCGAACACCTGTTTTCTTATTGCCCTCTGAAAACGGGAATTTAAGGTTATGGTGGGTAAAAGATTTTCACTATAAACTTCTGAAACCTTCTCATTTGCTTTAAGCATGTCCAGCTTAGCAGTAATTATGCCGGAATTGCTTTTAAGAGCTATTGAGATTGCCTCATTTACATTATTGATTGTCTTTACCTGCTGGGCTTTTAAATCAGAAAATAAATTAGATGAAATAAATATGATCAAAGAAATCTTAAGAAAGTTTATTGCCCGGAATTTTATTACCATTATAATTATAGTTTAATTTCTTTTGCTAACAGTGCTTTTGTTTTATTAAACTTATCTTTACCCGTAACCGTAAGGATTCCGTTCAAAAGCATTTCATAAGTTAATTTAAAAGCATTATGCATGGAAAATTTATTATTGATAAGAAAATCATGATTCAATACCGACTTTAGTGAAGAATTAAAGCTTGCTATTATTATAGGTGTAGGATAATTTTCAATGAGCTTTTCCCGCTTCCCCTGCTCCAGTAATTTTGTAAATACTTTGTTCACCTGTTCATTTTTCATTTCATCCAGATTCTTCCTGATTTCCGGAGCATGCACCGAAAGATCCCGCAGCCATTTATCACTGATATTCATGGTGAAGTTGCTGTGCATGTTAAGCAGCTTGACAAATTTTACCACTACGTCTTCCGTACCGTCTATTATTGATTCTATTTTGTTCATTATCTCACAGGATGTATCAGAGCATATTTCCTGTAGCAGATTTTCCTTGGAAGGGAAATATTTGTAAATTGTCTTCTTGCTGACATGAAGCTCACGCGCTAGTTCATCCATGGTTGTTTTATAAAATCCCTCGCTGTGAAATTTATTTCTGGAGTACTTAAGAATTCTTAGCCGGTCTTCAGATGTGTTTGGTTCTTTATTCAAAGAAACTATATTCGTTTTATTAGTTTCCAATTTAATACAAATACTTTTTTATTTCAAGTTAGTGAGATGGTACTTCAGGAATTAACAGGGTTTTTACAGTTTCTTAATATTAATAATTTTAACTACGCCGGTATCTGCAATTTGTTGCATTCCTTGGTATGCTGTATGAAATGCAGTATAATACTAAATGGAGTATCTGCAGTTCAGAAAGTTATAATGATTATTTTTCATTCCGGGACACCTGAATTGTAATTAATTATTGACTTAGGTTGACTGAATTGTTCTTTGAAGTTTTCTCTTACATTTATTACTCAAATTTTCACAAATTATTATTAAAAAATTTTTTTTGATAATTTTTCTTAATCAGTAAATTTGTTGCAGACTTATAATTTCAATATTGAAAACGTTCAGCATTAGTAACGCATTTGATTATAAGCGGATTAAATTAAAAACTTATAAATAAAAGAGGCAGGCTAAAATAATTTAACCTGCCTCTTTTGCAAATGCTAATTAATCTCTATTTCTGAAGATCTGTAAGTCTTGAATTTACCTCATCAAGTTCCTTATTCACATCTTCCAGAGTATTCTCTATATCTTCCAGCTTGACATCCAGTTCCGCTTCTTTGTTCATATCTCTGTTCATCTTGATTGATATTGTCTTGTTTTTTTTCCAGGAATCTATGAATGTTTTCACGCCAACAGAAACGGCAGTTATAGTATTGAGAGTTTCCATCACGGGTGGTTCGATAGTGGTTTGTATCTTTTTCTCAAATGCAATAACACTCTCAGCAGTATCTTTGACTTGATCAACTACTGTTCCCAGCACGTCTACTTTATCATTCACATTTATTGCTATCTTATTTACATTCCCTGTCAGTGAATTTATCTTATCAATCGTATCCGAAACTTTAGGTTTGATATCAGATAAATCCCTGGAAAAATTATCAATCTTATCTGAAATCTTTTTTCCCTGCCTGATAAGACCAAAAACAAGAATTACCAGCCCTATAAAAAGCACCATGATAATTATGTTTATAACTATCTGAGTGATCTGCAGTGTCTCTTCCAATTTATTTTATTATGAATTTTTATTTTTTTCCTGATTGAAAGCATCTACACCTGCTTTGAATGCATCTTTCACCCTTTCGGTTTCTGAAGTCAGTTTTTCTTTGGTTGTACCCAGAGTATTAGTAGCTTTTTCTTTTGCATCATTCAGGATTGAATTTGCATCACCGATCAATGAATTAGCTTTTTTTCTTGCATCGGAAATCAATTCCTCTGATTTCCTTTTACCTTCATTGATCATATCACTTGCTTTTGTTTTTGCGATCTGAAGATATTCTGAAGTGTCATCAAGCAATTCGTCTTTCTTTATTTTAATGTCACTTCTTAATTCTCTTCCGCTTTTCGGTGCATATAATAGAGCGATAGCTGCTCCTACTATTCCGCCGGTCACGAAACCGAGAATTAAACCTTTTGCTGTTTTATTTTCGTCCATTTTGGTATCTCCTCTGATTTTTTTGAATTTGTGTTTTATTGAAAATATGTTAAATAAATCTTTAATTCAAATTAAATATTAATTGCCTCACCATATGCTACACCTACAGCTTCCATATTCGCTTCGGCTAATGTCGGATGAGCATGCATGGTTTTCAGTATCTGCTCGTGTGTGGCTTCAAGTGATTTGGCAAGTACAAATTCCATTATTAATTCTGTAGCTTCTACTCCTACTATGTGAGCTCCGAGAAGTTCATCATATTTCTTGTCAAAAATAACTTTTACCATTCCTGCTGTTTCACCAAGAGCTCTGGACTTCCCGCTTGCTGAAAAAGGAAACTTGCCTACTTTAATTTCATATCCTTCTTCCAAGGCTTTTTTCTCTGTAAGTCCGACTGATCCGACCTGTGGCTGACAATATGTGCATCCGGGAATTATTGTATAATCAATGTCGGGAACATGCATACCTTTTATCTTTTCTATACAGTTGATGCCTTCTGAAGATGCAACGTGAGCAAGCCACGGAGGTCCGTTGACATCGCCAATAGCGTACAATCCTTCAACATTTGTTTTGTAATCTTTGTCAACTTTAATGCTTCCCTTTTCGACTGTTACTCCAAGTTCTTCAAGTCCAAGATTTTCAACATTTCCCTGAACGCCGATTGCAATAAGCACAACATCCGAAACGAGATCTTCTGTATTCTTTCCTGAAACCTTTGTTGTAACTTTACCTCCCTTGACTTCTACACTTTCTGTTTTAGTATCCGTCAGTATCTTGATCCCGCTCTTTTTAAATTCCCTCGCTACAACATCAGAAATATCCTTGTCCTCAATAGGCATTATTGTCGGCATCATTTCCACTATCGTAACTTCCGTTCCGAATGCATTATAAAAATATGCAAACTCTACCCCAATCGCACCGCTTCCGACAATCGTCATCTTCTTAGGCAGCTCTTTCAGGATCATTGCTCCTGTGGAAGATAAAACTTTTTTCTCATCAAATTTCAGACTGCCCAGTGGTCTAGCTCTTGCACCGGTTGCAATGATCGTATGCTTTGCTTTAAGAATATCCGTTTCTTTGCCTTCTTTATTTTTTACTGTGATAGTTTTATCCTTGTTAATATAAGCCGAGCCTTCGAACACGTCGATCTTATTTTTTTTCATCAGATATTTAACGCCTTTTTCAGAAGTATCGGCAACCCCTCTTGAGCGGGCAATTATTTTTTCAAAATCAAATTTAATATTCTCCGCAGAAAGACCATAACTATCCAGATGCTTGAATCCGTTCATAAGCTCTGCATTTTTAAGCAATGCTTTGGTCGGAATGCAACCCCAGTTGAGACAGATACCGCCGAGTCTGTCCCTTTCTACAATAGCAGTTTTAAATCCCAGTTGTGTAGCCCTGATAGCTGTTGTATATCCACCCGGACCGCTTCCTATTACGACGACGTCATAATCTTTCATAAATTGAATTTTCTGTTGGTTTGATTATTTGAATGTAAGTTTTATGTAATTTAATAATATTGAAAACGTATCTCAATGTATTAATTATAATTATTTGAATTTTGATTCATTGCCGTCCAAATCGTTTTAATTAAGTTACAAAAGTATTAAAATATTTTCATTTTACAGTATTATTTTCAGGAATAAGAACTATCTCTGAATTATAAATTATCATCTTATTTACTCAATCCAATAACAAATCAATATCATTTCTTGAAGTATGTAAAAAATAAATCGGGTATTTCACTCACAGATTAAACAGATATACTCAGAAATATTCTTAAAAATATACTTTTGTGTCTTATAGTAGTTTATATAATAATTTAGGCACAATCTGTGAAAATCAGTGTGATCTGTGATAGATTAAATTATAGCTTTCAAAAAATATAAAATTTCTAATTCAAATATAAAACATTTTGGACGGATGTGATTATGATTTGAACCTGAAAATATGTGAGATTATAATCAATTAAATATTATCTTACCGCATTTACACAGCATTCTGCCAAATCTATATCGCATTCTGCGGTATTCACTTGTCTTCTTCCGCGTACACTTTGCTTCACGTCAAATCAACTTTGCTATCCGGCGAATTGAATACACTATACATTATTCATACTTCTCTTTGCTTCAATTTGAATTTGCTTTATTCAGATTTACTCCGATTTAATATACTTTCACTATTTTACATTATGAACATTATGAACATTATGAACATTATGAACATTATGAACATTATGAACTTTATGAACTTTATGAACTTTATGAACTTTATGAACTTTATGAACTT
>CAZLOL010000063.1:0-16180 GCA_964561045.1 uncultured Ignavibacteriaceae bacterium
TAATTTGTTGTAAAGTAAACTACATCAATTAATTTTTACTTTCAATTATTTTACCTGTAAATTCATTTTTCATATCTTCATTTCATTTTTCAGTAGGCATACAATTTATCAATCAGAACTTGATTTACTTTTCAAATGATAATTAGTGCAATTTCTATACCAAAAGGAAATATTATCTTTTTGTTGTAAAATAGGCTGATTAATTTTAAGGTGTGGAATAACTCCCCATCACTTCTCTGTATTTGCAGATGAACTCATCTGAGATAAATTCTGATAAGAGATAGACATATTCTGTCTGATATACCGGTTATATTTTTGAGATATAATAATTACTTTATTCCTCCAACTAAGTAAGCTGAAGAATGATGCGATATTTCATAAGTTTAACCCGAAGCCCATGCTTATTGAATTGCCAGTCTTCATTATATTAAATAAATTTTTCTTATGACTGCAAAAGTTAAGATCTGCTGCATAAGCAGTGTCACGGAAGCAATGCTTGCTGTATCATACGGCGCAACTGCTCTCGGGCTTGTTTCACAAATGCCGAGCGGTCCCGGAGTTATTTCTGATGAAAAAATTCTGGAGATCATTGAGACCATACCTGAAAATATAGATACATTTCTTCTTACAAGCGAAACGAATTCAGAGCAGATCATTTTACAGCAGAAGAAATTCAAGCCTAAAACTCTTCAGCTTGTAGATGAAGTAAAAACGGATGTTTATAAGGATATTAAAAGAGAACTGCCCGGAATAAATATTGTGCAGGTAGTACACGTGACGGATGAGGGTTCTGCAGATTATGCATGCAAAGTATCAGAATTCGCTGACGGCATACTTTTAGATTCAGGAAATCCGGGACTGGCAGTCAAAGAGCTCGGCGGAACCGGAAGAGTGCATAACTGGAAAATCAGCAGAAAGATCAGGGAATCAGTTAAGGTGCCTGTTTATCTTGCGGGAGGTCTGAACCCGGAGAATGTGCGTGAAGCAATTGAAACTGTTATGCCTTACGGAGTTGATCTCTGCAGCGGCGTAAGAACGAACGGAATGCTGGACAAAGAAAAGCTTAAAAATTTCTTTAATGCTGTTTTCAGTTATAACATGTAATGATCTTTAAATAATATTTAAGTATAATTGTTCAGTATGATATTGTTAACGCTTAAAAGATATTAGTTTTATAGTTCTTATTTTTTGCTTTCGAAATATTACCAGCTATATCTGTATATGCTTCATTGTTTTATGAAATCTGAATTAATTAAATGAGTAAATTTATCCCTGAACTTTTATATTTGCTGCTGCAATGTGCTTAGCTGTATCAAGATAATGCCTGAACCGAATCACTTTGCCCGACTCGTCAAAGTTCCATAAATGCATTTCCTCATCTTTAACAATAGTTCCGGTTGATGGTAATTCCACTTCAATGACTATTTCTGACGCCACCTGATCCGGACCTTCCATTAAAGATTTCACTTCAAAATTTCTGAACTTCATTTCTCCGATCACTTTAAAAAAATCTAATGCCGCAGATTTACCTTTTCCTGATTTGATCCATGGCACTCCGGCATTTTGCGCAGTATTATCGTTCCATTCTTCCCAGCGAACATCATCTGCGAGATAAGAAATAATGGCGGGTATATCCCCTTTCCCAAAAGCTTCATAAATTTTTGATGTTGTTTCAATGTGTTTTCCCATGATAATTGTGTTATTGTTTTCTTAATAGAAAATATTTTTTTATCCTCAATATTTCAATTCAGCATTTTCAGCTATTTATGTTAACGATTGTTTTATCACTTATATCGAGCATACCTTTATATAGTATGTGCGGAATCCGGTGATATAGCAAAGGTCGCCCGCCTTTTCCGATTATATCCTTATAGTAATCTTTTGTCGCTTTCGGCATTGATGAAAATTTTGGTACTTCATCAGGATTTTATGAAACAAAATTTGTTTCATTCAGCCTGTCTTTAATGACTGTATCAGCATACAAATACAATACAGCATTTTCCGGCGAAATCAATTTCGGATCAACCTGATAATAGTTCATAGTAAAATCCGGATTTCCTCCGGCTTCAATGAAGGCTTGTTTTATCTCTGCAGGATTGACTGCTGAAAAATGTAATACATCATTCCAGAGACATTCTAGAATCGGAATCTGAAGTTTGAGCAATTGCTCCCGGCCGAAGTATTTACTTACCTGCTGATCATAAATATCAGGATGAATCTGCTTCAGAACGTTTAACGGATAGAGAATATTCCCATGTAAGTTCTTTGGAACATTGTGATAGAGATAAGACAATTCTTAATTATTTATATTTGAGCACTGTGGTTGCGATATAAAAAACTAATCGATTTTTTTTATAAATGTTTTAGCATATCCTAGTTAACACAATAAATAAGTACAGCGCCAAACAGAAATGCAAATAGCGAAATAATCTGAAAGTATACCGGCTTTATTATATCTGCACACTTTAATGAAAAACCATGGTGTATTTTTCTTGGAATAAAATAAAGTATAAATGATGTAATCAGCATAAACCAACCAAAAATATTAAAAGCCGCCGGATAACAGGAAAAATCCGAATATATAATTAATCCGGCAGCCGGTATCATCCGTGTAGTGATTTCAGCATAATTTATAAAATTAGTGCTGCCGGCTTTTCTTAAAATCTTCCTAGCTTTAGTCGGAGCAAACAGCATAATGAATCCGGAACAGATTATGAATATTCCGAAAATGATTATGATCCATTTTGCTATTATTATAATCAAAAACTCATGTAGTTTAAGAATTAAAGACTCAGCTTTTCAGAAAAATTTGATAAATAACCATAGGACATACAGCCAAATCACTGCTGCCATTAATACGGTTATGATATTAATATATTATTTGAATGTACAGGCAATTTTCATCTACCTGAATCACAATTCTCTGAACCTGAACTTATTACTGCGGCTTCTCGTCAAAACTTATCATCCAGTTTATTCCGAATTTATCTGTAAACATTCCAAAGTAAGAGCCCCAGAATGTTTTACTCATAGGCATCGTTTGTTTTCCGCCGGCTGAAAGCTTGTCATATAATCTGTCTGCTTCTGCCTTGCTGTCAGTTGAAACCGAAACAGAAAAATTATTTCCCGCGGAATAATTCGCTGCCCATTCGCCGCCTGTATCGCTGCCCATAAGCATGGTTTCCTTGCTGATCGGCAGAGATACATGCATGATTTTTTCACCGTCTTCAGGATTCATTTTATTTTGTCCGTCCTGCGGAGGCATATCTTTAAATCGTCCGATATAAGGATACTCGCCGCCAAAAACCGATTTGTAAAAATTGAATGCCTCTTCGCAATTGCCTTTGAATGTCAGATAAATGTTTACTGTTGTCATAATGCTTTGATTTAATTAATTTTTATAAATAAAATTTTTTAATTGTTATATTTTGATTGCATATATTTTAGTGTCTCTTTCATTATTGTTTTTAGTTTCTCCTGATCAATATCGGACAGTCTTTTTACATACATGCATGATTTTCCCATTTTGAATTTTCCGAGACCGTCCAGTAAATGCTTATGTTCTCCGAGTCCCGTAAAAACATAAAGTGAAATTGCCGCCTTGCGCGGTGAAAAGCCTATAAGAGGTGCATCACCTTCGTGACCGCTTGCATATTTGTAATGATATTTTCCGAATCCAATAATGCTTGGTCCCCACATTCTTGCTTCATATCCTGAAATGTTTTTCATAAGATCCATTAATTTGAAACTGTCTGCTTTCTTTTGTTCCGAATCGGCAAATTCATTTATAAAATCTTTGACGTTTTTATTTGTTTCTGCAGTCTTGTTTTTTGCCATAATCTATATTGATATTAAGTTCATTTTATTTGACCCCGGTTTTTTTAAAAAATATCTTCTCCAACTTAGCATTCAAACAAGGTTCAGCTTTTCTTTTAATAATTGAAACCTTGAGTCATCGCGCGGTACTTTGAACGTTGGGTGTTCAATAATAATAGCTACAGGTCCCATCCTTTTTTCAACACATTGAAATAAATGAAGAAAAGCCTTATCCATTTCCCCTAATGATAACCATATCATTGCTAAATCTGCATCTACTACAACCCCCGGCTCTTCCGTCTGCCATTGTTCAATTTTGCGGATACATTCCAATGCATTTTCCACTTCGCCTGAATTAGCATAAGCACATCCTAATGGTGCAAGCCCTTTTAACGGATGTTTTACAGATCGATGAACTTCCCCAAAGATTTCAACTGCCTTCTTCCAATCTCCTTTTGCTCCATAACACCAGCCTTTTAACTCCATTGCTATACGCATTTGCGGATGTATATCCAGAAGCAATTCAGCTTGTTTTAATGCATCATCCGCTCTTCCGGCAATGAGGTAGGCATCTGCAAGGGATTTGTGAACCATCGGAGAAAGCGGATCTACCTGCAGCGCTTTTTCCATAATGTCAACTGCTTCATTCTTTCGCCCGGTGATCATATAATAAAAGGAAAGCAGCTGGTGAGCGTCGGTTGCAGCAGGATTCAGCTCTATAGCTTTTAACAATGAATCGTATGCCTCTTTCCATTTCCAATCGTAAAGTAAAAAAGCAGAACCCTTGGCAGCATATCCTGCTGATAGTGTATTATCCAGTTGAATAGCTTTATCGCTGTACTTATGCACAACTTCAAAAGCCTCATTAGGCTGCATTTGTCCTGAAGATCCGAGAAAAGCATAAGCTTCTGCTGCCATTGCGTACGCATGGGCATAAGCCGGCTCAAGTGTTATTGCTTTTTCAAACAGCTCAATTGCTTTTTTAACATTTTTGGGAGTGAACTTATTATAAAAATGTAAACCTTTCAAAAAAAGTGTGTAAGCTTCAAGATTCTGTGTTGGCACTTTTACAAGTTTTTCCAGATGCTCTTTCGCAGTCAGATTCACACGGCACTTATTAACTATAATACTGCTGATCTCATCCTGCACTTCGAATACATCATTAAGGTTACGGTCAAAATTTTCACTCCAGATATGATAGCCGTCTGCTGTATTTATTAACTGAGCCGTAATTCGGACACGGTTTCCGGCTTTGCGTACACTTCCTTCCAGTATTCTGTCTACATTTAGCTGTATCCCTATTTCACGTATGTCAGTATTTTTTCCTTTAAAAGCAAAAGCCGAGGTTCTTGAAGTAACCTGCAGACCATCTACCTTGGTAAATGCATTCAGAAGTTCTTCAGTAATACCGTCGCTGAAGTATTCATTTTCAGGATCTGCGCTCATGTTTACAAAAGGCAGCACAGCAAGCCGGTTTGTAGGCAGTTTGGTTTTACCTTTTAGTTCATCACGGGAAGGAACCACAAGCCCTCTGTTATCTATAGCAAATATGCGTACAGGCTTTATTACATTCTTTAATTCAAAGTAACCCATTTCATGAGTTGTAATGTTTTCCTGATTTCTTATTTCATCAAAAACTTTTTCTGAAATAAAAACTGAACCCGGAACTGCAAGGGATTCAATTCTTGAGGCTAGGTTAACGCCATCGCCATAAATAGTTTCATCTTCAATTGAAATATCTCCGCTATGAATTCCTATTCGCAGCTCTACTTTGGGTTCCTGCTGTAATGTTTGCTGAATCTCCACCGCACAGTTAACACCTTCAATAGCGCTGTTAAAAATGCTTAATGCACCATCACCATAGTACTGAAGAATTTTACCATTGTAAGCAGATACAGAAGTTTCCAGAACTTCCTTCAGCCTTCGACGCTTGTCTCTTGCCAATTGTTCGTTCTCCTGCATAAGAGCAGTAAATCCAAACATATCGGAAAACATTATTGCCGCTAATTGCCGCATAAATAAAATTATTAAAAATAAAGTTGATTTCCTTTAAGGGCTATTGTGAGCTTAATTTTGTTTTATTTAAAAACAACTTAAGTCCATAATAAAAATTTAACTCACTCAGCCCGATCAACTGTCAACATGCGATTCATTCTCCATCACCCTGAATACATGCAGCAAATATGGAAACAGCGCATCCATACTTTCAGCTGATCCTCTTGCAGAACCGGGAAGAGCAAGAATGAGAGTGTTTCCCTTCAATCCCGCAAGACTTCTCGAAAGCATTGCATACGGCATTTGCTCCTGTCCGTAATTTCTTGCCGCCTCGCCTACTCCCGGAATTTCACGATCGAGTATAGGTCTTATTGCTTCAGGAGTTACATCTCTTGAGGATAAACCTGTTCCTCCGGTGAGTATGATCAGATCTGTTTTAGTTTCACAAAGCTGAAGTATTTTTTCCTGTATTACTTTGACTTCATCAGGAATTATGCTGTAATCTTTAATTGTAACTTCATACTTTTCCAGCCTCCCGATAATTGCTTTGCCTGAAGTATCCTGATTCTTACCCGCAGAAATACTGTCAGAACAAACAAGTACCGCAGCATTTATATTGCGCTTGAGTTTATCATTGAATTGAGATTTACCGCCTTTTTTCCTGATAAGCTTAATGCCTGTAATCTCAATCTCTTTATCTATAGGCTTCAGCATATCATAAATTGTAAGTGCAGCTACCGATGCTCCGTGCATTGCTTCGACTTCGGCTCCTGTCTTGTAAATTGTGTGCACTTCCATTTCAGTTTTTATTTCAAGTCCTTCTATGCTGAATCTCACCTGTGCAAATTCGACAGGCAGCGGATGACAATCCGGGATCATATCGCTCGTTCTCTTCACTCCGAATAATCCTGCTACACGGGCTGCTTCCAGTACATCCCCTTTCGGAACTGTTTTATTGTTAACCGCATCGATCGTGTCCTGACTGCTTACTTTAACAATTGCCTGCGCAACAGCAGATCGGTGAGTTTTTATTTTACCTGATATGTCAACCATAAGTATTATTTTTTAACTGTTAACTTTCCAATGATGACTCTCATCATGAAATATTTCCTTTCCCCATACCGGAGCTTCACTTTTAATTCTTTCTACAATTTCCTCACACGCTTTGATTGCATCTTTCCTGTGAGCAGAAGATGTAAATACTAACAAGCTTATTTCTCCTGCGTTTACCCTTCCAAGACTGTGATATATATGCAAACATGTTAACGAATATTTTCCGAAAGCATCTTCACGTATTTCATGAAATTTTTCTTCAGCCATTTCAATATAAGATGTGTATTCAATTGCTTTTACTTCTGTGTCATTTATCCTGTCATTCCGCACTTGTCCCAGAAATATACTGTGTGCCCCAATATCTTTTTTTGTACTGTGCTTTGAAATAGATTCTCCGATAAAGACAGGGGTGATAGCTCCTTCTATAAAAACTTTTTTAATTATCTTTTCTTCCATTTTAAAATATTATGTTATAATGATGCTTTATCCAGGCTTCAATTCCACCAGCCAGACTATATGCTTTGCAGCCTGAAATATTCTCTTTTAAAATTTCCACTGCCTTTAAACTTCGATTTCCTGTCTGACAAATTATGACAATCGTATCTGATGGATCTATAGTTGAAATTTTATCCTCAAAATCACTCATAATGATTTGTTCAGTTTTAAATTCATTAAATACAGGCATTTCATTTTTCTCGCGAACATCTATGACTCTTACTGATTCTTTTGAGATCAGTTTGTCAAACTCTTCAACTGATATTTCATTTTCTGATTTACTCACTCCGCAAAACCAGTCGTAGTTGAAATTTAAATATTCTGATTCGGATTTTGGAATTAATGATCCGCTATCTACTGATTTTGAAATGGCGAATTTATAAAATGTATTCGTAAGAACTTTATACGATATTACTGAATTGCAAAGCACATCTCCAATACCAGTAATGATCTTTATCGCTTCGGCTGCCTGCATAATTCCAATAATGCCTGTAATAACTCCCAGTACACCTGCTTCATTGCATGATAAAACTGATCCGGCATCAGGTGGCTTGGGATAATAATCACGGTAATTAGTTTTGATTCCTGACTTAATATCAGCAAAATTAAATACACCTGCCTGCCCTTCGAAGCGAAGTACAGCTCCATAAATCAGCGGCTTGTTAAGCAAAACACATGCATCGTTTATGAGATACCTTGTTGAATAATTATCCGTGCCGTCAATTACCAGATCGTATTCTGGTATGATCTGAAGTGCATTCTGATTATCAAGTTTTATACCGAAAGTATGAATTCTAATATCAGGATCGATGGAACTCAGTTTCTTTGCTGCAGTTACAGCTTTGGACTTCCCGATATCATCAACACCGTAAAGTGTCTGTCTATGCAGATTTGAAATATCGACAGTATCAGAATCAATAATGCCTATTGTTCCGGCTCCTGCAGCGGCTAGGTATAATAATGCAGGACATCCGAGCCCGCCAGCTCCTGCTACCAGAACTTTTGCATTGAGCAATTTCTCCTGAGCTTCTTCGCCAAATTCTTTAAGAGAGATTTGTCTGCTGTACCTGCTGTATTTACCTGATGAATTCAATTTATTAATTATTGATTATGCTTAAGATGAAAAAGTGCAGAAATTGATTTTACAGAATTTTGAAATGTCTCAATAAAAATAATCAAAGATTAAGCTATCAGAATTTTTTAGTATAGTACCGGATAAAAAGTCAGAAGTTATGAAATTCATCCGTGAATATTTCAATTTAAAAATTTCCTGCCTGTATACCGGTATAGATCATCCAGCATGCAGCGGCTGTAAATACTGCAATCAACAAAGTGAAAACAAGCATAAAAATAAATCCTTTGCCGGAATCCAGGTGAATTTTACCCGGATCATTTCTGTCATAATAGATAGGCAGCTTATCTCCTTCCTTATATGGTAAACCTGCTACAGAAATTTCTTTTTTAATGATAATTCCTGTTTCATTAATTTTATACTCAATTAAAACTCTATTTATGCCTCTGATTGTACCGTGTGGAGTTTCACAAACAACACATGTGGTTTTCACTCCGTACTTTTTCATCCTACTTATGCTTTTTATTCTGAATAAAACAATCATAAAAGGCAGAAGACCGATAATCATTATTCCCGCAAATATAAGGCTCATATAATTATGGATGTAACTAATAGTTTAATTATTCATGTAAAGATATGGGATTTCTATGGCTGCATAAAAATCTTCACAATTGTTTAACTATCTTAAGAAATGTGATTAAGCTCGGTTTCACAAAATAATCCATGAAAATTCTTAAGAAATTCTGGGCCGGGAAATAATCATTATTCAATTGTAAACTTACATTGTTATTCCTGTCTGTTTTCAATAGTTACTTCTGGAATAATTGTCAAAGCCATTTCATTTAGATAATTTATTTTTTCATCCTTGAGATCTTTTAAAAAAAGTGTAATGGCTTCACCGTAACTTCTTTTGGAATATGCATAAACCAATATTCCTTTTTGGTTATTTCCTAAGTCTGCCTGCTTGTACCTGTAAACATTGAATTCAGCGATTGCCATGTCATCTCCTTTGCTTTCGCTTAAAAGAAAATCCACCATGTATTCTTTCCCGTCAGGACTTTCAGTGATCTGATAGTTACATAACGGATCAGAGTTTTTACGCTTTGTAAGCTCTTTTCCTTTTTGCTTAACAGCATCTTCTAAGCTCATGTCTGTTGCAAATAAATGTATTGTCAGCATCTCATCAAAGTTCTCCGGCTTCTGACCTTCAGGCAGATATTCCTGAATGTAATAATTGTCTCTCGGTCTGTCTGACCAGGCAAGATTAAAGTTGATACCTTTAAATTCCAATGGTCCTTTTACTCCGATCCTGTCAGTAATATCGTCTGATACTGACATATACGATATCAACAGTGAAGATAATGCTAAAAATATAATTTTCATTGTGCTTTAAATTAATTTATAATTTGTAAACTTTACATAAATTCCGGATCTTTAAAAATCAGATATTTTATTCATCCTATTCAATTTATAATTTTACATACTTTTCATTTGCATTAAATAACAAATTCATACGATTGAATCAGTCATTGATAAAGACAAAACTTTCTATTCCGAATACAGGAATATTTATGTTGAATAAAGTTACCTGTGCTGATCTATGAGTATACTATTACCGTCAGGATCTGTCAGGGCAATGTAAGCCGGACCTGATGTGCTCTCGTCTGCTTCGGAGTCTAATTTGATACCACCGCTTTTCAGCTGCTTCTGAATTTCCCGTACATCATCAAATGGATCGAAGTTCTTCGCATCTTCGTCCCATCCCGGATTAAAGGTTAACATATTTTTCTCAAACATTCCCTGAAAAAGTCCTATCACTGAATTCCCGTTCTTCATGATCAGCCAGTTCTGTTCTATATTTCCCCCAAATTCAGTAAATCCAAGGTTTTCATAAAATTCCTTTGATGCTTTAATGTCTTTCACACTAAGACTAATTGAAAATACTCCGAGTTTCATTTTTATCACCTTTCCTTTGAAATGGTTTAGTATTTCTTTGGTAGTTAAAAAATATATTTTTTAAAAGACTATTTTCAATTTAATTTTTTGCATGCATAATTTCAATATCATTTATATCAAAACATAAACTTTAAAAACAGTGCTTTCCATAACATTTTAACTACCTGTTTATTCTAAGAATTTTAATTTCAATTAAATCAATTTCTGTGATTTAAAACGAACCCCCCTGTAAAAATAGCGGTTAAATATTCTGAGTTCTCAACAATTCCTTTCAATATAAAAAAAAACCGTCACGACTAAATCGGGACGGCATTAATTATTAAATGTTTCTGTATTAAAACTATTTTTTTATATCAAATCGGTCAAGATTCATGACTTTAGTCCATGCATTCACAAAATCATTTATGAATTTTTCTTTTGAATCACTGCAAGCATAAACTTCCGCAATTGCGCGCAGCTCTGAATTGGAACCAAATATCAGATCAATCCTGGTCGCATTCCATTTCACATTTCCGTTCTTCCGGTCGCGCCCTTCAAATAAATATTTTGAATCATCAGTTGCATGCCATTCTGTTTTCATATCCAGCAGATTAACGAAAAAGTCGTTGGATAATGTATCAGATTTATCAGTAAAAACTCCTAATGCAGAGTTATCGGAATTGGTTCGCAGCATTCTCATGCCTCCGAGCAGAACTGTCATTTCCGGCACAGTTAATGTAAGAAGCTGCGCCTTGTCAATAAGCAGATACTCTGCTGATACAGCGGATATTGCTTTCAGATAATTGCGAAAGCCATCAGCAAATGGTTCCATCAATTCAAATGAAGACACATCGGTCTGCTCCTGTGTCGCATCCGTGCGGCCGGGAGTGAATGCAACTTTAACTTCCTGTCCCGCATTTTTTGCAGCCTGTTCTATTCCGGCATTTCCAGCAAGCACAATCAGATCAGCCAGTGAAATTTTCTTTCCGTCTTTTTGAGACAGATCAAATTCCTGTTGAATTTTTATCAGTGTGCTGAGCACTTTTGATAATTGTTCCGGATTGTTCACCTTCCAGTCCTTTTGAGGTGCAAGGCGAATTCTCGAACCGTTGGCTCCGCCGCGCTTATCAGAATCTCTATATGTTGATGCGGATGCCCAGGCAGTGGATACCATTTCTGAAATGGATAATCCTGAAGACAAAATTTTCTTTTTCAATTCTGCAATATCTTTTTCATCAACTAATTTATGATCAACTGCCGGCATCGGATCCTGCCAGATCAGATCTTCAGCCGGAACTTCAGTACCAATATAACGGGATTTTGGACCCATGTCCCTGTGTGTGAGTTTAAACCATGCCCGCGCAAATGCATCCTGAAACTCTTCCGGATTTTCATAAAATCTTCTTGATATTTTTTCATACTCAGGATCAAACCGCAGAGAAAGATCAGTGGTAAGCATAGTCGGCAAATGTTTTTTATCAGGTGAAAATGCATCCGGAATAATTGCTTCAGCATTCTTTGCAACCCATTGATTTGCTCCTGCAGGACTTTTAGTCAGCTCATATTCATATTCAAACAAATGTTTGAAAAAATCATGGCTCCATTTGCTGGGAGTTCTTGTCCATGTTACTTCCGGTCCGCCTGTTAATGTATCCGCTCCTTTTCCTGTTCCGCTTTTATTCATCCAGCCAAATCCCTGTAATTCTATACCTGCTGCTTCCGGTTCAGGACCAATATATTTCGGATCACATGCTCCGTGCGCTTTACCGAAGCTGTGGCCGCCCGCAATCAGCGCAACTGTTTCTTCATCATTCATAGCCATGCGCGCAAATGTTTCACGAATGTCTTTAGCAGCAGCTACCGGATCAGGATTACCGTTCGGTCCTTCGGGATTTACGTAAATTAATCCCATCTGTACGGCAGCAAGCGGATTTTCCAGATCACGGTTGCCGGTATAACGGTCTTCATCACTAAGCCATTTTTTTTCTGATCCCCAGAATATACTCATATCAGGTTCCCAGACATCCTCTCTTCCTCCTGAATAGCCAAAAGTTTTGAAGCCCATAGATTCCAGAGCAACATTTCCCGCAAGTATCATTAAATCAGCCCATGATATTTTGTTGCCGTATTTTTGTTTGACCGGCCATAGCAGCCTGCGGGCTTTATCAAGGTTAGCATTATCCGGCCAGCTGTTAAGCGGCGCAAATCTTTGCAATCCTTTTCCCGCGCCTCCCCTGCCGTCGCCTGTTCGGTATGTCCCTGCGCTGTGCCAGGCCATGCGAATGAAGAATCCGCCGTAATGTCCGAAATCAGCGGGCCACCATTCCTGTGAATCTGTCATTAATGTTTGCAGATCTTTTTTTAATCCTTCATAGTCAAGTGTTTCAAATGCTTTCCTGTAATTAAAACCTTCATCCATGGGATTTGATAATTCGGAATGCTGTCTTAGAATATTAAGATTTAATTGGTCAGGCCACCAGTCAGTACCTCTGGGTACGCTCATAGTTCCGTTAAACGGGCACTTCGCCGATCCGTTTGATTTAGTTTCCATAATATTATAATAATTTAATTGTTTGAATTGTTCTTACAAAAATAACGATCATAGCTTTAGCAATCAAAATCATAATTTTAGTATTTGCTTTGAAGAAATAAGATGAAATTATTGATTGCGAATATTGGTGCTTGCATAACGTATATGAAATTACCGAAGTTTTTAAAAGAGGGGAAATTGAATGATACTCACTGTAATAAAAGCACAAAAATAATTAGAAAGTAGAATTGTTTGTTTACGCACTGAGCATCCGATTTTAAAAATTTGCGTTTATATTTTTGCTATTCGCTCGCTTCGCTTTAAGTTTAAATTTAGCTCGATATTTATTTCGAACAACTGTAAGTTGTTTAAAGAATTCCGCTTGATCATTATTATATAATTCGCTTAGCTCTCTGCGTCTTTTTCTTTGAAATTCTACAGCATTAATTTCTTTTTTTTACTTAAGGTTTTCTTTCAAGTGCTGTCAGTTTTATTTTCCGCAAATGTGGTTATTGACTTTGTCAATCGGTTTCGGCTTGATAACTTGTAAATCTTTTTCTTATGCTCTGTGCATATGAATTACGGAGGTATATTTTGTTCCCCGAATCTTTGTGTGCCGCAACACAACTGATATGTTTACTTACTCTCAAATCCAAATCGAATTGCATCTTCAAGTATATTAATGTTTATATCTTTCAGAGTTTTAAATTTTATGCAATACCCTGTCACACTCGCCTTGCCTAATTTTTTCCCAAACGTTTTTGCTAAGTATGACTTATCATTGATGCCAAGTATGTAGACAGATATTCCGGTTGTATTTGCGCTTATACCTATTTGAAACATCTCTTTATTTTTTCCATCAGCATATTTTATTGTGTAAGATCCATATCCAATATTAGGATTAGAAACAATTTTGCCTTCGCTGTTCTTACCATCGAGAAACCATAATTTACATTCCGGTAACACTTGAAGTGTGAGCCGGTGTAACTCCTGCATTTCACTTCGTTTTGGTTCAGGCTGGCTGGTAATATATTTTCTGATTTGTTCCTGTACGTTCATAAAATATTAAATTGTTTAATAATTCTATGGGGCTGTCCCGGATCTTTTCACCCCTCCCCTTTTGTTTTTCTAAGGGTTGAGGTTAAAACCAGCTATATTATCTGTCCACTATATAATTCAATTCAGTTACCCCGCTAGTAAACTGCCGGGTGGTCAATAGTTTTAATTTTATTTTATCTTTGATGTCTGCAAACAAAGGAATGCCCCTTCCTAAAATAATCGGATTAACAAAAAGCCAGTAGCCGTCAATTAAGTTAAGCTGCATAAGCGAATGAGTTGCTGACGGGCTGCCAAAGAGTAAAATATCTTCACCCGTTTGTTGTCTTAAATCATTTATTCCGTCAGCAATGTTGCTGCTGATAATTTTTGTGTTAGTCAAATCTGCGCCTTTCATTGTCTTTGATAAAACAACTTTGTGAACTTTGGCATACCACTTTGAATGTTCAATGTCGTGCCTGGTCGCTCCCGGCTTGTCTGCTGCAGTCGGCCAGTAATTTTCCATCAACTGATAAGTTACGCGTCCGTACAATGCTGTGTCACCTTTGCTTATGCGATTACCGACATGATCAAAAATTTCCTGATCAATTTTGATCCAGTCCATTTCTCCGTTCAGTCCGGCTGCAAAACCATCAAGCGAAATGTGCATAAATGAAATTATTTTTCTCATTTTTTTTTATGATTTCAATTTAAAAGGCAATTTCTTAAAGGATTCAAAACTTCTCTTTCCAACCCCCGGGGTTTGGAAGATCAGGGGTTGCTCATATATCGCCGTCATATATGCATTCATTTTTTATTCGGTTCATAGTAAAGAACTATCGACCCAAATCCAATGGTCTTTGTCTTTACAAGTTTAAGAATGATCTTCTCATTTATATTTTCAAATAAAGGCAAACCGCTTCCTGCAATAACAGGATGAACACAAATTTGATATTCGTCAATTAAATTAAGATTCATTAACTGTAAAATTAGACTCCGGCTGCCGATAAAAATATCCTTACCGGGTTGTTGCTTTAGTTCTGAAACTTCTTCTTCAAGTTCCCTCTTCGCCGGAGTTGCGCTTTTCCAGTCAACATTTTTCAGCGAACGGGAAAAAACAATTTTGGGAATCTTATCAATTACCGCAGCAAATTCGTCTGTTGCTTTGTCACCGGTAGGATTTTCCACTACATTCCTCCAATATTCCATAAGCTGATATGTTATCCTGCCATACAGAACAACACCTGCGCTTCTCAGCAGGTCAGCGTAATGCTGATGTATTTCTTCATCCGGAATTATAGCCGTATGATCGCAAAATCCGTCAAGTGTCATATTGATCGCTGCAATTACTTTTCTCATGATTTATTATGTATTTTAATATTCAATTTTTGCCGGCTGGCGATGTTTGCATTTTCATTTGCCGGATTATGATTTTACACATTAATTACTTTTACCAATTTCTTCTGCAAGTCCAATAAGAATTCCTTCAGTTCCGCGGATATAGCAAAGCCGGTAAGAGTTCTCATACTGAACCACTTCGCCAACGAGCTGTGCGCCATGTGTTATCAGCCTGCCTACCAGTTCGTCAATGTCATCAACAGTGAACATGACTCGAAGGTAACCAAGGGCGTTCACGGGAGCAGTTCTGTGGTCTGAAATAACAGATGGATCGAGAAATCTGGAAAGTTCGAGGCGGCTGTGACCATCGGGAGTAACCATCATGGCAATCTCGACACACTGCAAGCCCAGTCCGGTTACCCGTCCCGCCCATTCTCCTTCTATAACGGAGCGACCTTCGAGCTTAAGACCTATCTCTGTGAAAAACGAAATCGCATCATCGAGGGATTCTACTACAATACCGACATTGTGCATTTGCAGTAATTTACTTTTTGACATATTTTAGATTTTATATAAGTTAATTCAATGGGAAGGTATTTCTCATACTTGCTCTAATATATTGTAATAATACATTCTGACAAAATTAGTCAATTCATTCCAAAGCTTCAATATAATGAAGGCTGAAATTTAAATTAGCTCAATACATCAGTTGTTGTAACTGAATCATTAACGTCAGATTAATTTGTTACCGTAGAGACGCCAAATTTGGGCGTCTATATAAATTCAGTTCCATTCAAAATAATTATCCCGTGCAAATGGTTTGGCATAACAATATATTCGTACATTATTGCATGTGGAAAATGTTCCGGAATCTCTTTCCAGAAATTATTTGCAGACTTACAAAAATCATT